>NZ_QSDM01000022.1:0-39760 GCF_003464045.1 Dorea sp. AM58-8
GCGGTTTAGGACCCACACTTATTATATCATTGGAGGTTTTCTTATCTAGGGCTAAAGCCGTAAGGGGAACCACCAGCATAGCAGGTGGTTTTATTGTATAGGCATACAAAGATACCCTGACAACGCAAAGCGATATGCTCTGTGTCGTCAGGGTGTTTTCTAATGTTACTATTATCTGTCTTTATGCAAGAATCGGTTTCAGTCCTTCTGCCAACTGATCTTTCTTTGCCTGAGCTTCTGCCAGATCTTTACCAAGTGTGGTGAAGTATGTCTTGATCTTTGGCTCTGTACCGGACGGACGCACGATTACGGTTGCTCCGTCTTCCATGCTATAGATCAGTACATTAGCTGCCGGAAGTCCGGTCTCTTCCGTCTTCTTGTAATCGGTAGCTTTGACTACCTTCACGCCTCCGATCTCTGTCGGCGGGTTATCACGGAGTCCCTGCATAATAGACGCCATCTTATCCATACCGGTAAGTCCCGGGAACTCGAAGCTGTCTACCTTGTTCAGGTAACGTCCGTACTCACTGTAGATCTCTTCCATTCTCTGTTTCAGAGAACTTCCGATACTTCTATAATATGCTGCCATCTCGCAGATCAACATAGATCCGATTACGGCATCCTTATCTCGTACATATGGTCCTGCCAGATATCCGTAGCTTTCCTCAAATCCGAAGATAAAACGGTCTACTTCTCCGTCAGCTTCCAGCTTGGCGATCTGATCACCGATCCATTTAAATCCTGTCAGTACATTGCGAAGCTCTACGTCGTAATGCTTAGCCACTGCATCAGCCAGTGGTGTGGATACGATAGACTTCACTGCTACTGGGTTCTCCGGCATCGTCCCCTTCTCAATACGTCCTGCACAGATGTAATCCAGAAGCAGTACACCTACTTCATTGCCACTTACCAGCTCATAAGATCCATCCGGGCACTTCATCGCGATACCTACACGGTCTGCATCCGGGTCTGTAGCGAGCATCAGATCTGCGCCCTTTTCCTTTGCAAGATTCAGTCCCAGTTCCAGAGCCTCAAAGATCTCCGGGTTAGGGTAGCTGCATGTGGTGAAGTATCCATTTGGATATTCCTGTTCCGGCACGATAGTAATATCTGTCACGCCGATATCCTTTAATACCTGTGTTACCGGCACTAATCCCGAACCATTCAACGGGCTGTATACAAGCTTCAGTCCGGCTGTCTTGCACAGACCCGGACGAACCTGTCTGGACTCGATTGCATCATAAAGTGCTTTCTTACAGTCATCTCCTACGAAATGAATCAGACCTTTTTCTACACCTTCTGCAAATGACATGTATTTGGCACCTGTCAGCACGTCCGTCTTCTGGATCTCTTCATATACTACTGCTGCCGCATCATCAGTCAGCTGGCATCCGTCCGGTCCGTAAGCCTTATATCCGTTATACTTGGCAGGATTGTGGGACGCTGTCACCATAACACCTGCATTACACTTATAATAACGTGTTGCAAATGACAGAGCCGGTACCGGCATCAGTGCGTCGTAGATTCTTACCTGAATGTCATTGGCTGCCAGCACTCCTGCTGCAGTCTTGGCAAATACATCACTCTTCAGACGACTGTCGTAGCTGATTGCTACCGTCTGGCTTCCACCCTGTGTCTTTACCCAGTTAGCCAGTCCCTGTGTTGCCTGACGTACTACATAAATATTCATACGGTTCGTTCCTGCTCCCAACACACCACGAAGTCCGGCTGTTCCGAACTTCAATGCCAGTGCAAAACGCTCCTTGATCTCATCATCATTACCTTCAATTCCCGCTAATTCCGGTCTCAGATCCGCGTCTTCCAGATCTGTATTCAGCCAGCGTTCATATTCTTTCTGATACATTTTCACCACTCCCAGCTTTTTATTTCTATAATTTTTTGTTCAATATGACAAAAATCTAATTATAATATACCATGTTTACAAGTGTCAGGCAATCAAAAAGCACGTAATAACATGATGTCACACTCTCTCATGTATGCTATACTACTGTTATTGAATCATGCTAATGGGCAGAAGCCCCGACTATGATACTTATGGAGGTAATTATTATGAATACGTCTCATACAGTCTGTCAGATTGAACACCATGCGATGATGTTTGCCTTTCTATCCAAACATGCAATCCGCCTCTGCGGCAATCGCGGAAAGGACGCCATTCTGGATGCCATGACCAAATATGGTAAAGAACGGGGACGACGCATGGCTCTTAATGCACAGACACACGGGGATCCGCTGAATACCATGACGAATCAGGCTTACGGCGAGTGGAAGCCTGACTACCCGGGACAGATGGAATTTGGCCAGCTCTGTACGGAGCCGACACTGCAGACCTACATTTCCAAATGCGCCTGGTGTGAAGCCTGGCAGAAGCACCACATTACCGAATACGGCAAATACTACTGTGTCAATGTTGACAATGCTGTCTATCAGGGATTCCGACCGGATTTTACATGTACACCGATCAGCACTTCTATGAGCTGGGGCGGTGACTGCTGTAAATTCGACTGGGGGCATCCGTTATCTGCTGAGGACAATGAAGCTCTTGCCGCTAAGAAAAAGGAACTTGGCACATCCTGCATGAAAGATTTCAATTTCCATACAGCACATCTGATGCACACCATTACCCGCGTCCTGACCAAACAGTTAGGCGCTGCCGGAGAGAAAGCCGTCACACTGGCTCTTGCCGAGTATGTGGATACCTTCGGTCAGGAATATCTGGATGTGTTGGATACCATCTCATTGGATGAGATCTATCCATTTGAAGTGTAGCTTGTCCATGGAAACTGACATTATTATATCTATGCGAAAGGAATTATTTTTATGAATCTTATTAAAAACTGGCTTACTACTAATAAGAAAGAACTGATCCACATTGCCAGTGATATTTTCTGTCATCCGGAGACCGCTTATCAGGAGACGTATTCATCCAAACGGTTGGCGAACTTTCTGGAAACGCAGGGATTCCGGGTAACCTGGAAAACAGCTGGCATCGACACTGCATTTACCGCTGTCTGGGGTTCCGGCAAGCCAATGCTTGGATTTCTGGCAGAATACGATGCACTGCCGGAGATCGGTCACGCCTGCGGACATAACCTTCTCGGAACTGCGGTCTGCGCTGCTGCCTGCGCTCTCAAAGAAGATATGACTGCTTCCGGCGCACAGGGAACAATCATTGTGTACGGCTGTCCTGCCGAAGAGATCATGTCCGGTAAGATTGTCATGAATGCCGCCAGTGTCTTCGATGAGCTGGATGTGGGCGTCATGTGGCATCCATTTGACCGCAACCGCATCAGCAATGACATCTGGCAGTCCCAGGACATTAAGAATTACACCTTCCACGGCATCAGCGCCCATGCTTCCAAGTCACCGGAAAATGGACGGAGCGCACTGGATGCTGCGGAACTGATGAATATCGGAGTCAATTATCTGCGCGAGCATGTCTCTGACGATGTGCGCATGCATTATGCATATCTGGACAATGGCATTCCGGCAAATGTAGTCCCGGACATTGCTAAGACGAATTACTTTATCCGCTCTGCCAAGCGTTCCCGCACCGAGGACGCCAGTCGCCGGGTAGACGACTGTGCAAGAGGTGCTGCGCTGATGACCGGCACGACCGTAGACATTGAGCTGGTCAAGAGCTGCAAGGAAATGAAAGTAAACCGCGTGCTGGCAGAACTCTACTACGATGCTATGACACGCATTCCGGTGCCTGAATACACCGATGAAGAACTTAAATTTGCAGCAGATCTCAGTAAAGAAGCCGGTTTCGAGAACCACGGCGTATACTTTACCGAACTGGAACCGTTAGAAAATGCTCCGGTGCCGATTTCTATCGGTACGGACGCTTCACAGGTCAGCCATACAATTCCACTGATCACAATCAGTGCAGCGACCATGTGCAAGGACACGCCGCTCCATCACTGGGCTGCCGCCAAACAAGCCGGCATGAGCATTGGCCACAAAGGTATGCTTTATGCCGCCAGATGTATGGCAGAAGGTACAAAGCTCCTGATGGAGACCCCGGGCGCCATCGAAAAAGCCTGGGAATGGCACAATACACACGAATAAATTTAATATATAGATGCCAGGGTCAAAAGGTCTAAATCCACATGAGCTCGCTCATAAGTGGATGAAAGACCTTGGGACCCGCCCCAATATGAGCCTAAAAGTGGGATGTTAATCCCACGATATGCGAATAATTGGGAGGATTGTGGGAGTGCATAGCACGGAACAATCCGCAGGCATCATAGTTGGAGCTTTTGACCCCAACATCATATATATAAGATAAGAAAGGACTGGTGATCGAAATGATTACAAAGAAACTTGGAATTATCGGATGTGGCAATATGGGCGGTGCAATCCTTTATGGTGCACTCGAAAGCGGCGTTATCGCCAAGGAAAATGTCTATGTATACGACATCAACCCGAAGATGCGTGAAAAGGCTGCCGGATGGGGTGTTACCGTTGCTGCCAATGACGCTGAGGTATGTGACAAATCAGAACTTATCCTGCTTGCTGTAAAGCCTCAGAACGCAGCAGAAGCACTGGCTATGTGCGAGAAATCTCTGGACGGTAAGGCTCTCATGTCTATCGTTGCAGGAACATCTGTCGAGAAGCTGCAGAGTATGACTGACGGAACCCCTCGCATCCTGCGTATCATGCCAAACACTCCGGCTATGGTATACGAAGGAGCATTTGCACTGTGCTCAGACAATGACCTGAAAGAGGATGAACTTACAGCAGCTAAGACATTATATGAAACAATCGGTATCGTAGAAATGGTTCCTGAACACCTGATCAATGCTGTATGCGCACTCAGCGGCGGCGGTCCGGCTTATGCAGCTATGTTTATCGAAGCACTGGCTGATGGCGGTGTAAAACAGGGACTTCCTCGTGCAACAGCTTACAGGCTGGCTGCACAGACCTGCCTCGGAACTTCCAAGATGATCCTTGAAAAAGGACTTCACCCTGGACAGATCAAGGACATGGTAACTTCTCCGGCAGGAACCACCATCGAAGGATGCGAGAAGCTGGAAACAGGCGGTATGCGTGGTGCTGTTATGGAATGCATCAAGGCTGCAGCTGACAGAGGTAATAATTTTTAAAAAACTCTTGAACTTTTATAACAAAGTTATTATAATGAATTCTAACGATGGCGTTTCAATTTATATTGAAACGCCATTATGCATTTACGCAGGCTGTTAATGCATATTTATGCATAAAATTGTATTTTTTGCATAAGACTATTGACTTTCTGTATAATGAAGTGCATAATTACCGACATAGTTTATTATTGATGGTTGTTATTCATTATCTAAGGATTTGGAGGAATTATTATGGAATACGGAATTATCTGCCTTCTGCCGCCAATCATCGCGATTGTACTGGCACTGAAGACCAAACAGACACTGCCATCCCTGTTTATTGCTGTATGGCTTGGTGCGACAATTATCAAAGGATGGAATCCGATTGCAGGATTCACCGCTATTATCAGCGAATATATGATTCCATCTATTGCAAGCGAATACAACGCCGGACTTCTGGTTCTGGTTACCATGGCTGGTGGATTTGCTTACATGCTGAAGATTACCGGAGCCGCTGAAGCATTTGCAAAGCTGGTTACCAAATCTATCAACACACAGAAAAAAGGTCAGGTTATCACCGCTCTCAGCGCATTTATCTTCTGCTACACTGAGCCTTGCCTGATCCTCGGAACGATCATGCGTCCGATCACAGACCGTGTACGTGTATCCAGAGCAAAACTTTCTTACATGCTTGACTCTCTTGGATGCAACCTGGCTTCCTTCTCACCGATCAGCAGTTACGGACCTTTTATCTCAGGTCTGATCGCTACTGAACTTGCAGCTGCAGGGCTGAAGGGAAATGAATGGGGCTTGTACATTAAGATGTTCCCGTTCAATATGTACAGTCTCTTCGCTATGATCGCTGTATTCTTAGTAGCCATCTTCGGACTGAATATCGGACCGATGTATGAAGAAGAAAAACGTTGTGCCGAGACAGGCGAGCCTCTTCCGGAAGGACTGACTCCACTGGTTCCTGAAAAGGACGTGGAACTGCCGGAAGATTACAATCTTCGTCTGATCAACTTCCTGCTTCCAATGCTCGGACTGTTCATCACCATTTTCGCTACCATCTTTATCACTGGAGATATCGGGGCAAATGGTCTCAGAGGCGCATTTATGAATGCAAGCATTACCCTTGCTATTACCATGGGATTCATGGTCGGCTCTATCGTAGCCGGTATCGTAGGCGTTGCAACAGGACTGTTTAATGTTAATGCAGGATTTAATGGATTCATCCAGGGTATGACCAACCTGATCAGCGTACCATTTATCCTGATCATGGCATGGTCTATGGGATCCGTTACAAGCACGATGGGCGTTGGTACTTACCTCGCCGGTATTGTTGAGGCTCATCTGACTGCTGGTCTGGTACCTGCCATCGTATTTGCATTCGGAGCGTTGATCTCATTTGCAACCGGTTCTTCATGGGGTGTATGGTCTATCATGATGCCAATCGCATTCCCAATGGCTGTTGCATTTAACATTCCGCTCCCTTACGTAATCGGAGCTGTTATCAGTGGTGGTCTGTTCGGAGATCAGTGTTCACCGATTTCTGATACAACCGTCCTGTCATCTACAGGAGCATCATGTAACCACATCCTGCATGTATCTACACAGCTTCCTTACGGACTGACAATCGGTGTATCCGCATTCATCTCTTACCTGTTTGGCGGGCTGACACATTTGTACTATCCAAGCATTGCACTGATGGCTGTTCTTGTAGTAGTATTACTTATAGCAGAGACAAAACTGACAAAGAGTAAATACGAGAAAAAAGTTGCCGTAACATCTACTGCAGCCTAACTTATTCAAACATGTATATTTACGCGCGGGCGGTATCTGTTGATCCGCTTCGCGCGATTTTTATTAAGGAGGACATGACACATGAAAAAAGTAGATCTGATCGTAACCGCGCCTCACATTTACACCATGAAAGGTGAAGGTGTCGGCTATGAAGAAAAGAAAGCACTCGTCGTAGACGGAAGCAAGATCATCGACATCGTAGACATTGACAAACTCTCTGACCAGTACGAAGCGGAAGAACAGCTTGATATGAGCCATCATATTCTGCTGCCTGGATTTATCGATGCTCATATGCACACCAGCTGCAATATCATGCGTGGACTGGCTCAGGATACTAACAACTGGATGATGTACGGACTGCAGCCATTTGACAATGCTGCCACACAGGCTGAAAAAGACATCGGTTGTCCTGTTGCCCTCATCGAAGCTGCCAAAGCAGGAACTACTACCATGGGTGATTATGAAGCCAATATGGATGCATCCTGCAATTTTATTGCCAAGCTCGGTACCCGCGGAAACGTCACACTGATGATTCGCTCTGCAAAAAGAAAAGTCTACAAGCCTGGCGAACTCTATGAATTTGATGATACTATGGGCGAAGCAAGCCTGAATGCCAACATTGCCCTCTATGATAAATGGCATGGCTATGACGGTGGACGTATGAAAGTACTTTTCGGACCACAGGGTGCTGACTTTGTAAGTCCGGAACTGCTGTTAAAAATCCAGAAGATTGCTAAAGAACGTCATACTAAGATCCATATGCATACCCAACAGGGTGACCGTGAAACATACCAGATTGAGCAGCGTTACGGCAAACGTCCGACCCAGTTCCTGCAGGATCTGAACTTTCTCGACAGCACACTGATCGCTGTACATCTGACTGACTGTACCGACGAAGAAGCCCAGATCATCGCCAGAAGCGGTGCCGGCATGATCGTATGCCCGGGTTCCATCGGCATTATTGACGGTATCGTACCTCCGTCAACAGCATTCCAGGAAGCAGGCGGAAAGGTTGCCCTTGGTTCTGACCAGGCACCGGGCAATAACTGCCACAACATTATCAGCGAAATGAAATCTGTTGCTCTGTTCAACAAGATTAAATACACCAATCCGGAGGTACTTCCTGCATGGCGAGCACTCCGTATGGCTACCATCGAAGGTGCACAGGCGCTGGGACTGGATGACACCATCGGTTCTCTGGAAGTCGGCAAATGCGCAGACTTTATTGCCATCGATTATATGCATCCGTCTATGCTGCCGATCTATACGTATCCAATGCGTAATATGGTGCCAAACATCGTATACAGCGCAAGAGGCGAAGAGGTTGTTCTGTCTGTTGTAAATGGTAAGATCGTGATGAAAGACCGGAAGCTGGTCAATGTAGATGAAATGGAATATATGTCTAAGATGAATGACTGCCCGGATGATATCGGCAAACGTGCAGCTGATGAGTTCTTTGCGATCAATGGAACCAACGCTCAGTTCATGCGTGAAGAAAAACTTTAATTCCGGGAGACTGTATATATGATTTATCTGATTGCTGCCATTTGTGCAAATCTGTGCATGACATTTCTGATGCGCTATTCGGAGCACCATAACGGCAACTGTTATGCACTGAACATCTGGAATTATCTGGCTGGAAGCCTGATAAGTCTCTTGCTGTTACAGGACAAATCTCTGATCTGGAGTGGCAATGCAGTGACCTGGGGTGCCGGTGTCGTAAATGGTATCGGCTTCCTTGCCGCACTGGTACTGCTCCAGATCAGTATACGGAGAAACGGTGCACCGTTAACAACCACATTTAACAGACTGGGCATTCTGATTCCTACGATCCTGTCGATTTTTCTCTTTGATGAGATTCCACAGATCATACAGATGGCCGGACTCCTGCTCTGCATCTTCGCCATCATCTTCATGAACAGCGGAGACAGATCCGAGCGTCCGGACTTCAACGTCGGACTTATCCTGGTCTTCTTACTGGGCGGTACACTGGACACCATCTCCAAAATATTCAGCCGCTATAATAACGCAGACAGCCAGACCTGCTTTGTACTGTATACATTTCTTGCTGCCTTTGTGATCAGCATCCTGCTCTTCTTTAAAAAGGAACCTCGCATGAGCCTGCAGGATGCACTGATCGGTATCGGCGTCGGAATCCCGAATCAGCTCTGCACGCTGTTCCTGTTGCGAGCCGCATCAAGACTTCCGGCATACATCGTCTATCCGACCTACAGTGCCAGCCTGATCCTGTTAGTAAATATCATTAACTACCTGGTGTTCCGGGAGACACTGAACAAACGCCAGTACATCGCCACCGGCATCATCGGTCTGGGCGTCGTACTGATCAATCTCGTCTGATACGAACGATAATTACCACAACATTTCTACATTTTTATTTCTACAGACCTCCTGAATGTCCTCTGGAAATGGTGCATCCGAAATAATCGCATCAATTACATCATACCCCAGACTGACATTCAGGAACGTTTTATTGAATTTACTGCTGTCTGCAAACAATACTACTTTCGTAGAATTCTCCGCAAATGCCCGTTTCACAGCAGTCTCATCATCATTTGGATCAAAACTTCCTCTGGCTGTAATCCCTCTGCAGGAGATAAATGCAATGTCACTGTGATGCATTCCTATCTGTGACATCGTGTCTGTTCCCTTTGTATCCAGCAATATCTTGTTCAGATTCCCTCCCAGCAGATGGACATTTACCGAATCGATCTTCATCAGTTCCAATGCCGTATAGAGACCATTGGTCAATACATTCAGGTTATTATACCGCTCAAAATACGGACACAACTGAAGCACCGTTGATCCTGCATCCAGGGAGATCCTCTGGTCATCCCTCAGATACCGGGAAGCCAGTCTGGCAATATGCTTTTTCTTCCGCACATTTTCTTCGACCATGTATTCCACCGGTCGGTCCTTTGGCTCCTCGATTACTCTTGCCCCGCCGCTGACACGCTGCAGAAAACCATTCTTTTCCATCTCCGTAAGATCCCGCCGGATTGTCGCCACACTGACATAGAGTGCTTTGCTAAGCTGTTCTGTCCGGACATACTTTTTTTCACGTAACAGATTCATAATTGCTTCATGCCGTTCATAAGGTATCATTCTTATCTCTCCTGTTTATAATTGATCGTTTTTGCACGTTTTTCGTCCTATTTTCGATTTAATATCAATATTATAAACCATTATTGCATTTTCACGCAATTATAAATATAGTATATGTGTCCAAAGACCGTACATCATCGATATATAAATGATAAAAGTATTCACAGGAAGGAGACCGGAACATGTTAGTTACACTGAAAGAAATCTTGAATTATGCAGAAGCCAATAAATGCGCCATCGGAGCATTCCACATCCTGAGCGAAGATAACCTTACTGCTGTTCTCGATGCTGCCCAGGAACTTCGTTTTCCGGTCATCATCATGCACTCACAGGAAAATGAAAAAAAGCTTCCACTTGCCAACATCGGTCCACTTATGGTAGATATGGCAGAGAAAGCTTCTGTTCCGGTCTGTGTCCATCTGGATCACGGCATGACGATCAACTACATCCGTCAGGCACTGATCATCGGTTTCAGCTCTGTTACCTATGATGGTTCTTCCCTTCCTTATGAAGAAAACATAGAAAATACCAAGACGGTCGTGCACATGGCATCCCGCCGTTTTGCTTCCGTCGAAGGTGTTGCCCCTGCCGGCATCCCTCAACAGGATGTCACAGAAGCCGTGCGTGGCTTTATCGACGCCACAGGCATCAGCGCACTGGCATGTTCCTACGGCGCATTACAACACGTAAATAACACTGGCTCCGAATTTTCTGTTCCATTAGTTATGAACGGAGAACCGGATATCAGCAAAGACGATTACACACAGGTCATCCAGCACGGTGTGCGCAAGATCAACTGCGACAGTGAGATCTATTACCGGGATATCGCAATGCTCGGTATGCAGGCTGTGACCGAGAATGCCAAAAAAGCCATCTCATTGTTCGGAGGAATTAACTGATTTTATCTTTTTAAAACTATTGACTTTTTACCAGAAATTCGGTAAAGATAAGCATATAGCTATCGAATCGAAGGTGAATATTATGTTATATAGAAGCAAGATATTATTACTGGATCTGATTCATATTTTATTTATATTATTCATGCAAAAAACAACGGGCGCATGGAGTTACAAAGAAGGAATCCTAATCATAATATTGTGGATGATCTTACTTGTTATCTCTGTAATCATGTTATGGAAGTATCACTGTAGCCAAACCGGATTATTAAATAACGTTATCATCGTGATTTCAGTAATCATCATATTTTTCAGTATTTTAAATATGCTTCCATTTTGTTTTCCTGTTTGCTTAGATTATGAGTTAGAACATGAATTATTTCATATGCAATAATCCATCTTAAAAGAAGTCAGAGGTTGTGGAATCCACAACCTCTGGTTATATTTACCTTCATATTCTCTTCTCCATCCATCGATACAGATCTTCGTACACTTCTTCCCGGTCTGTCTCATTCAGGATCTCATGCCGGTCTCCGGCATATAACTTCATCTCCACATCGGTCATGCCGTGTGCTTCGTATTTCTGGAATACTCTGGTCACGCCCACGCCATTACTTCCCACAGGATCCTCTGCACCGGATACAAAGATTACCGGAAGCTCCACAGGAATCTTATCCATTGCATGGCGTCTTGTCAGTACTTTCATACCTTCAAACATCTGATAATATCCATTTACAGTAAATACGAAATTGCAAAGCGGGTCTGCTTCGTATTCCTTCCGCTTAGAGTCATCTGAAGTAATCCAGTCTTTGGTGCTGTCACTTGGCTCAAATTGACGGTTATAACCGCCCATTCCAAGCTGGTTCACCAGATGGCTTCTGTGATGCCAGCCCTTCGTCAGTGAGATGCTCTTGCAGACTGCCTGTCCGGCTTTCAGCAACACATACGGCATATCTCCCGTACCCATGACAATAGCTCCTGCCAGTCCTTCTGCACGCATGGTCAGATACTGTCTGAGTAGGATGATCCCATGCTGTGTCCCATCATAAAATACGGTACACCCGGATACTCTTTTTCGGTCATTTTCCGTAGTCTGTGTATATCCGAGATCACATACTGATTCCCTTTTTCTTCATGAAAATATCCAAGATATTCCTGTGACTGTACCGACTTTCCATGTCCCAGATGGTCGTGTCCAACTACACAGAATCCACGCTCTGCCAGATATCTTGCAAATTCATCATAACGGTCAATATACTCTACCATTCCATGTGAAATCTGCAGCACCGCTTTCACTCCTGCTTCCGGGAACCACTGAATTACATGGATCTGTGTCTGTCCATCGCTGGACGGAAAATAAAATTCCTTCTTTAACATACCTCATCCCCCCGGTCATCCATCTCGATATAGTCTCTGTGCGGTGCCAGTGCTTTATACGCCGGACGGATGATCTTATCCACATTCTTCAGCTCTTCCAGACGGTGTGCGCTCCATCCTACGATTCTCGCTGCTGCAAATATCGGTGTATACAATGCCTGTGGCAGATTCAGCATCTGATATACCAGACCACTGTAGAAGTCAACATTGGCATTAACACCTTTGTACATTCTGCGTCGTTCTCCAATCACTTCCGGTGCCAGTCTTTCTACCTTCGAATACAACGCATATTCTTTCTCGTAACCTTTTTCCACTGCTAACTGTTCCACAAAGCCTTTGAATATCTCTGCTCTTGGATCCGAAATAGAATATACCGCATGTCCCATTCCATAGATCAGTCCTTTCTGATCGAAGGCTTTCTTATCCAACAGGTCATACAGATACTGGCGGATCTCATCTTCATCCTCCCAGTCCTTTACAACTCCCTTCATGTCCTCAAACATCTGTGTTACCTTGATATTCGCACCACCGTGCTTTGGTCCTTTGAGTGATGCCATTGCCGCAGTCATCGTCGAATAGGTATCCGTGCCGGAAGAGGTAACCACATGAGTCGTAAATGTCGAGTTATTACCACCGCCGTGATCCATATGCAGCACCATCGCCATATCCAGGATCTTCGCCTCCAGCTTCGTGTACTGTCTATCCTCACGAAGCATCATCAGGATATTCTCAGCCATGGACAGCTCCGGTCTCGGTGCATAGATAAAGAGATCCTGACCTCTGCGGAAATTATATGCATGATAGCCGTACACCATCAGCATCGGAAACTGGCTGATCAGATTCAGGCATTGACGCAGTACATTCGGAATCGACGTATCATCTGCCTTTGCATCATAGCGGTAAAGACTCAGGATTGAACGAGACAGACTGTTCATCATATCACGGCTCGGTGCTTCATGATCACATCCCGCACAAAGTTTGGCGGAAGCGTCCGTCTGTCAGACAGCATCACCTGAAAGTCTGCCAGCTCCTGTCTGGTCGGCAGTTCCCCAAACAGAAGCAGATATGCGATCTCTTCAAATCCATAATGGTCTTCCTTCAGGAATCCATTGACCAGATCCTTAATGTTATAACCTCGGTAATACAGATTGCCGGGACAAGGAACTTCCTCGCCATCCACGATCTTCTTCGCGCGCACGTCCGATACATTTGTCAATCCTGCAAGCACGCCCTTACCGTTCATATCACGGAGGCCTCTTTTTACATCGTATTTCCCATACAGTTCCCTGTCAATGGCATTACTTTCCTCGCACAATGCAGCCAAATGCGCAATTTCCGGTGTAATCTCAAACAAATCTTTTGTCACAAACTTGCTCATAAGTCCCTTCCTTTCCCAATTTACTCTATTCTCCTGTTACCAAATATCTGCCTCAACTCTATTGCAAATATCTCCTAAGCCTAAAGTCCTCTGCTGATGTAATTGCTTAGTGCCGCAAATTCTTCCAACGTGAGTGCCTCACCTCGTACTGATGGTCCGTGTCCCAATGACTCAATACTCTCTGCGATCAGTTCCTTTGGAATATCCAGGTCCGCCGCATTCTTAAGTCCATTCGCCAGTGTCTTGCGGCGCTGATTAAAGGATGCACGTATAATGCGAAACATCAGCTTCTCATCGTCCACTTCCACCGGCGGTTTGTCATACGTTGTCAGACGGATTACTGCAGATCCCACCTTCGGTCTCGGCATAAAACAGTTCGGCGGAACATTTGCCACGATATATGGACTCGCATAATACTGCACCGCCAGCGACAATGCGCCGTAGTCCTTCGTGCCCGGTCCTACCTGCATGCGATCTGCCACTTCCTTCTGTACCATAACGGTAATACTCTCGATCGGCACATGCTTCTCGAATAATCCCATGATAATTGGTGTAGTGATGTAATACGGAAGATTCGCCACCACTTTTACCGGTCGACCACCATTTTCCTCTTCTACCAGCTTCTGGATGTCCACTTTCAGCACATCCTCATTAATGATCATAACATTATCATATGCAGACAATGTGTCACCCAGAATCGGAATCAATGCTTTATCAATCTCCACTGCTGCCACCTTGCCTGCTGCCTGCGCCAGATACTGCGTCATCGTACCGATACCGGGACCGATCTCCAGTACAAAATCATCCTTCGTAATCTCTGCCGCCGCGATAATCTTGTCCAGCACATGCGTATCAATCAGAAAGTTCTGTCCGAACTTCTTCTGAAATGTAAAATTATACTTCTTCAGAATCTCAATCGTATTCTGCGGGTTGCCAAGTGTAGGTTCCGTCATGTTATCCTCCTTAGTTTACTGATTATTATACATGAAAATATCTTCAATAGAAACAAATAAAAAATGAAATATCAATGAATTTTTTGTAACCTGGTTTTCAGTTTATCCAGACTTAAAGTATAACATATGTAAATAGTTATTTCAATTTTGGATTCATGTTTTCACAATGTAACATATAAAAGATTACACAAAAGGGAGATACCACTCATGTAATATCTCCCTTTCTTTATCTACATTCTTATTCATTTAATAACAGCTTTTTCGCATTCTCTTCCGTCTGACGGATCACTTCTTCTGCCGTAATCCCTTTCAGTCTGCTGATCTCCTCTGCCACATATCGAATGTAAGAAGAGTTGTTCCGCTTACCGCGGAATGGTTCCGGAGCCATATACGGACAGTCCGTTTCCAGCACAATGGATTCCAGCGGAATCGCCTCAGCAACTTCTTTCAGCTTCTTGCCATTCTTGAATGTCACCACACCACCGATGCCGATGTGATAGCCCATTTTCACATACTCTTTTGCCATTTCCAGCGAATACGAATAACAGTGGATAATCCCCCGCAGTCTCTGGCCATGTTCTTTCATAATCTCCATGGTATCTGCTGCCGCCGAACGGCTGTGGATCATCACCGGAAGATCCAGTTCCCTTGCCAGATCAAGCTGACGGATGAACCATTTCTTCTGTATCTCGTGTGGCTCATTGTCCCAGTAGTAATCCAGACCAATTTCACCGACAGCCACTACCTTATCCAACTTGAACTGTTCTTTCATACGGGCAAATGTTTCTTCATTCAGGTCGCCCACTTCATCCGGATGCACGCCGACTGCCGCATACATAAATGGATACTTCTCCGCCAGTTTCGGCACTTCGAAGCAGGATTCATAGGATGCTGCCACATTGACGATTGTACCCACGCCTGCTTCTTTCATAGAAGCAAGCAGGGTCTCGCGGTCTTCATCAAACTGTTCACTGTCATAATGCGCATGCGTGTCAAATATCATATTTCCTCCAGCCAGAAATCTACCGCTCACTCCAGCAGTTTTCTGTTCCTGTCAACAGTTTTTTATATTAGCAGATTTCTGCTCCTGCAGGCATATTTTTCTCAGGTGTCATCAATGACAGGTTACCGTCTGCGTCCTCCGCACACAGCAGCATACCCTCAGACAGTACTCCGGCAAGCTTCGCTGGCTTCAGGTTCACAAGAACCATAACCTTCTTACCTACCATCTCTTCTGCACTGTACTGTTTCTTAATACCAGATACGATCTGTTTTACCTGGCTTCCAATCTTCACCTGTGAACACAGCAGCTTCTTAGACTTCTTCACTTCCTCGCAGGCAATGATCTCGCCTACCTGGAACTGCATTTTTCCAAAGTCGTCAAATGTGATCTCCGGTTTTGCTTCGATATCGATCACATCTTCCTCTTCCTTCTGCTCCGGCTTTTCCTGTACCGGCGGATGAAGCTCTTCGACTTTCTTCATAACCTCTTCAAGATCCAGTCTCTGGAACAGAATCTCAGGCTTCTCGGTTACTTTACCGTCGCCAAGCTGTGCCAGGATCTTCTCTGATGTCTCAGGCATATATGGCTCCAGCTCTCTTGCGCCGGCCTTAATGCTCTCAATCAGGTTGTACAGTACTGTCTCCAGACGATCCTTTGCAGCCTCATCTTTTGCCAGTGCCCATGGCATCGTCTCATCAATATATTTGTTGCATCGTTTGAACAGTGCAAAGATCTCTGTAATCGCATCTGCCACACGCAGATCATTCATCTTAGACTCAACAACCTTCGGTGTATTCTCTACAACAGCCTTCAGATCGGCATCTACAGCTTCAACCACACCCTTATCTGTTACACTTCCGCCAAAGTATTTGTTCGTCATGGAAATGGTACGATTTACCAGGTTACCCAGTGTATTGGCAAGGTCTGAATTCAGACGCTCTACCATCAGCTCCCATGAAATCACACCATCATTTTCGAACGGCATCTCATGCAATACGAAGTAACGTACCGCATCTACTCCAAAGAAATCTACCAGTTCATCTGCATACAGCACATTTCCTTTCGATTTACTCATCTTGCCATCACCCTGCAGCAGCCATGGATGTCCAAATACCTGTTTCGGTAATGGCTCACCCAGTGCCATCAGGAAGATTGGCCAGTAAATGGTATGGAAACGGATAATATCTTTACCGATCAGATGCAGGTCTGCCGGCCAGTTCTTCTTATACATTTCACTGCTGTTGCCATCTGCATCATATCCAATTCCGGTAATGTAGTTGGTCAGCGCATCCAGCCATACGTATACGACATGCTTGTCATCAAAGTCTACCGGGATTCCCCATTTAAAGGAGGTTCTGGATACACACAGATCCTGCAGTCCCGGAAGCAGGAAGTTGTTCATCATCTCATTCTTTCTGGATACCGGCTGAATAAATTCCGGATGTGTATTGATATGCTCGATCAGACGATCTGCATACTTACTCATTTTGAAGAAATATGCCTCTTCCTGTGCAGGCTGAACCTCACGTCCGCAGTCCGGGCATTTACCGTCTACTAACTGAGACTCTGTCCAGAAAGACTCACATGGAGTACAATACATACCTTCATAAGATCCTTTGTAAATGTCTCCCTGATCATACAGTTTCTTAAAGATCTTCTGTACCTGTTTCTCATGATCCGGATCTGTCGTACGGATAAATTTGTCATAAGATGTATTCATCAGATCCCAGATTTCTTTAATCTGACCAGACACGTCATCTACAAATTCCTTAGGTGTTACACCAGCTTCTTCTGCCTTCAGTTCAATCTTCTGACCATGTTCGTCAGTACCTGTCTGGAAAAACACATCATATCCCTGTTTTCTCTTATATCGTGCAATTGCATCAGCCAGCACGATCTCGTAAGTATTACCGATATGCGGCTTTCCTGAAGTATACGCAATCGCTGTAGTCATATAAAACTTTGGTTTACTACATTTTTCACACATAATTCTCTCTCCTAACCCATTTTAAAATGTTTGAACAAACGTAATGTTACAAAAGAAAAACGCCTTCTCTGATCCTTTCAGATCAAAGAAGACGATATCTATCGTGTTACCACTTCTCTTCACTCACAGCCTCACAGCAGGAGTCTCAACTGGTGCATCACACCATGACGCTGTAACGGGCGCACCCATTGCAGATTTACTGTATTATCTGGCATCATCTCTCCAACAGATGCTATTCCAGTTCATCTACACCACTCAGAAGCCATCTTCCGCAGTCTTCCATCCATCCCTCTCAGCCTTATGGGACTTCTCTGTAGAACTTCCTTCTGCATACTCTCTTCGTCATTGCGTTTGTCTAATCTGACAAAAATCGTAACACATATGTTTCTGAAAGTCAAGACGCGCGATTTCTGCATGACAGCTTATTGCACAATCATCGGAAGTGCCAAAAGGCACATTCTAGTTTTTCTTCTCATATCCAAGCGCCGGATTCTCATAATCTCCACGCTTCTTCTTTTCTTCTACATACTGATTCCATACACCGGCTTCATCCTCAATGCCAACCGTTGCCGGGTCAAACAGTGGATTCAATCCCTGTGCTCTCTGCTTCTCGTAATCCTTCACGATACGCATCAGTACCGGCGTCAGAAGCAGGATACTGAATGTATTTACCCACAGCATACATCCTACACCGATATCACCCATCGGCCAGATCGTATCTCCATCAATCAGAATGCCAAACATACAGAATATCAGGAACAGAATACGTACAAATGTAACAACCCATTTATTTTCACCAAATAAGTACTTACATGTTGACTCTAACTGATAAGAATATGACAGCATTGTTGTGAAAATAAAGATAAACAAGATTACCGCAAGCAGCATAGCTCCTGCCTGTCCGATCGTCGTTGCCATCGCTTCCTGCATGAACGCGATACCATACTGAATACCTTTCGCATGCTCTACTAACAGCACATCACCGACACCATCCGCAGCTACATTATAAGTACCCGCAAGAAGTACCGACAATCCTGTACAGGTACATACCAGAAGTGTATCTACATATACGGAAAATCCCTGAACCAATCCCTGTTTTACAGGATGGGATGTATCTGTCGTCGCAGAGATCAGCGGACTCATACCATTACCGGCATCGTTAGAGAAGAATCCTCTCTTAATTCCCCATGACAGCGCTGATCCTACGATTCCGCCAAATACCGCATCTTTACCAAATGCACTTGCAAAAATAGAACTAAATACGGATGGAATTCTTTCCGCATTCACGATCATAATAATGATCATAACTAACAGATAAATGCCGCACATGATCGGTGCAAGGAACTCTGCTACCTGTCCGATTCGCTTGATACCACCCATAGTTACGACACCAACGATAATTACCATTCCGATTCCTACTACTACAAATGGAATTCCAAATGCTCCCTTTACGGCAGTGGCTGCTGTCTGTGTCTGCATAGCCGGAAGCAGGAAGCCAGGTCCGATAAATACAGCGATACAGAATAACACGGCAAGAATCTTACCAAGTGTCTTATTCTTAATTCCCTTAGACATATAGAACGCCGGTCCTCCGGTCAGCTCTCCTAAGTTTCTCGTCTTGTATGCCTGACCAAGGATACACTCTACCATACCAGTAGATGCACCAAGAATCGCTGTGATCCACATCCAGAAAACGGCTCCCGGACCCCCCATAAAAATAGCAGTTGCTGTACCCGCAATATTACCGGTTCCGATACGTCCTCCTACAGTTGTTGCAAATGCCTGGAATGGTGACAGTGCTTTATCTTGTTTATTATCACCTTTCTCGAGCAGACATTTTGCCATATCCTTTACTCTGCGAACCTGCATTCCCTTCAACCGGACGGTAAACCATACCGCAGCGATCATCAGGAATACACACATAACCGGATGCCATACAATGTCATTCACGGTATTCATTACTTTTACAAATAATTCCATATTTTCTACCCCATTCATTCCTTTTCTATCATTTGTATTTATCATACACCCAAATACCGAGCGCACTCTTTTTCAATTATAGCAGTAATCTATAATTGATGCAATTTAGATTTAAAGCAAATTTATTGCTCATCCGCATAAACCGCTGAATTTCTGTATTTTCTCCATATGCATGAGACCTGCTGTCTCCTGCATATCTATAGACAAAAACGATCAGGATACTCTTTATGTCTAAAAAACGTTCTCTCATTGCTCTTCTGATTCTGGCTGTCTCTGCATTGACTGTGTGCTGTCTGTTAAGCTGCCGGATATATGCCGATGCGGATACAACATTCGACGACTTTACCGATGCTCTCTTTCAGGAAGAGGTAAACAGCAACAGCATTACCCTTCACTATACACTGCAGAACCCAGACAACTACGGAATAAGCAATCCCATCATTTCTTTCGGAAATTATTCCGTTTCTTCCTCTAATATCAGTACTGCTGCCGAAAATAATCTTGCCCAACTGAAAGACATCCCTTATGCCGAACTCTCTCCTTCCAATCAGACCATCTGGAAACTTTTAGAGGATTCCTTCTCCAACACTCTGTCCGGAATTCCATATCTGTTATACGAAGAACCCATCAGCCCTCTTACAGGGATTCAGACACAGCTTCCTATTTTATTATCTGAATATCAATTTGCTGATACCACAGATGTGGATACATATCTTGCCCTGCTGAAAACACTCCCTGAACACTTCGATTCTCTAACCGGTTTTGAAACGTCCAAAGCGGATGCAGGTCTGTTCATGGCATCCTCCACAGCCGATTCCGTGATCAAAGAATGTAATACCTTTCTTAATATGGGAAGCAGTAATTATCTTTACTCTTCCTTTGAAGATCGCATCAATAATCTCTCTGGCTGTTCTGCTGATACAAAAAAAGCTTATATTGCACAAAATGAATCCGCACTCAAAGAATATGTATTTCCCGCTTATCAGAATCTGATTACTGCATTGGAAACATTAAAATCCAAAAGTGGCAGTTCCGGTGGGCTATGCCGCCTTCCGGACGGTAAAAATTATTACCAGCATCTGGTCAAATGTGAAACCGGCTCTGATCGTTCCATAGATGAATTGAAAGAACTGACCATGACACAGATCCAATCGGATCTCATCGCCATGCAGACCGTTCTCACTTCGCCTGAATACGCTTCCAGAACAGATTCATCCAATTTAAGCGATACCACATTAGATGCATTCACCTTACAGGACTCAAACCCTGCTGCCATCCTAAACGATCTCCAACAGAAAACCGAACGATTCTTCCCATCCATCGAAGCTGTGAATACGCAGGTAAAATACGTTCAAGCTGACGTGGCTGAATATGTGAGTCCTGCATTCTACATGGTTCCCGCTATCGATAACACCGAAGGGCAGACCATTTACATCAACTCGCTCCATCTGCCGGACGATCTGACTCTATTTACGACACTGGCACACGAAGGATTTCCCGGTCATCTGTATCAGCATGTCTATTATGCATCCACAGATCCCGAACCGATACGCAGTCTCTTAGACTGTGGCGGCTATACCGAAGGTTGGGCAACTTACACAGAAATGATAAGTTATTACTTTTCCGGTTTGCCAAAAGACGAAGCATCCCTGCGCCAGCACAATGCTTCCGTTCTGCTCGGTCTCTATGCTCTTGCAGATATCGGCATTCATTACGACGGTTGGAATCTCAAAGATACCATCTCATTCTTCCGTGATTACAGTATTCAGGATGCGGCGACCATCTCAAAGATCTACGACCTGATCACCGCAGATCCGGCAAACTATCTCAAGTATTATATTGGCTACGTTGAATTTATGGAACTGAAAAAAGAAGCAATGAAAAAATGGGGAGATGATTTCTCACAGATTCGCTTCCATAAAGCGGTATTAGATGCTGGTCCGATGCCATTTTATCTCCTCAGAAAAATATATTTGATAATTAAAATATATTTTTTCTTTTCATGGTAAGTTTTCGTAATGTGTGTTATATTAACTATATATGATACTTTATTGTTGCACTATATAATGATGCCAGGGGCAAAAAGTCTAAATCCACATGAGCTTGCTCATAAGTGGATGAAAGACCTTGAGCCCCGCCACAATATGAGCATAAAAGTGGGATGGTAATCCCACGATATGCGAATGATTGGGAGGATTGTGGGAGTGCAGAGCACGAAACAATCTGCAGGCATCATAATCGGGGCTTTCACCTCAACATCACAGGATATAATTAGCTTACATAAAGGCTAATGTTCGAGGCAGGCGAAGAAGGAGTTATTATGGAAGAAATGACAGTACTTGAAATGCAAAGATTTTTAAATCAACAATATACCGAAGGTAAATCTGAACTAGAAGCTTATCAGAATTTAATGAAGATTCTTGGACTAACTTATCCGCAATCAGAATAAGGCTGATCGCTCAGCCTTGGGACATCAAGGGGAGGGTGGACCTGCCGCCACTCCCCCGACATTTTTAATATAACATATCTTACCGTATATTGGAACTATACTTCTTCTTTACTCTATCCAATATCTCCACGCATTACATCCGTGAATCTCCGCGGTCGCTGACCAGCTGATAACCGACACTTGCTACTCTTCTGGACAGACATCCTCTACATTCCGCAGCCTCTTCACCCGTACAGATCTTATTGTCATACAGTTCATACTGCTTTCGGTTCTTCACCGGAGACAGATTCGGCATTACAACATTTGCTCCCGCCTGCAATCCTTTTTCACGTCCCAGCGGATCCATTGTTCCCAGTGCCGTTGTCGCAGGAAGCAATACTCCCGGAAGCAATATCCGGATAATGGATAATAATAGTAACGTCCGCTCTACACTTCCGGCTTTTTCTTCTGCATATCTGGTGTCGTGATGCGGAATAAATGGTCCGATCCCTACCATATGAGGCTCCAGTTCTTTTAAAAAAACCAGATCCTCTGCCAGATCTGAAATCTGTTGCCCCGGTGCACCTACCATGAATCCAGCACCCACCTGATATCCAAGTTCTTTCAGATCATAAAGACATTGTTTGCGTTCCGATAATTTCATTTCTGCCGGATGAAGCTTCTGATACAGTTCATCACTCGCTGTCTCATGTCGAAGCAGGTATCTGTCCGCTCCCGCTTCTTTCCATAATCGGTATGTTTCTTTCGAATGTTCTCCTACAGACAATGTGATCGCACACTCCGGATACAACACCCGTATCTCCCGGACAATCTCCGCCAGTTTTTCATCTGTATAATACGGATCCTCACCACCCTGCAGCACAAATGTCCGAAAGCCAAGTTCATAGCCATTGGCACAGCAGTCAAGTATCTCCTCTTTCGTCAAGCGATAGCGCTGTGCATTTCTGTTACCATTTCTAATTCCGCAATAAAAGCAGTTATTCCTGCAATAATTGGTAAATTCAATCAATCCACGGGTATAAACATCTGTGCCATAATATTTTTTTTGAAGCCGAACTGCTTCCTCCTTTAGCTGCTCTCGAACCTGCACATCTGACTCTGCCAGCCGGATCAATTCTACATATTCTTCCTTTGTCAATTCATGTGTGTTGATAAATTTTTCTGCAATATTCATATTATCTATTCTATACATCATTCAGAAAATGGTCAAACATCAATCACATTCTCATCACATTTTTGGGATAGACTAAACACATGTCCGATAATGATCAGAATGACTGTACCTGGAATGTGATCCTGTACCAGAGTATGTCCGGATTCAGTAATTAGATGATTTCCGAACCGAAACAGTATTGAAATATGACAAAACAAGGTTTTATTTATGTTTTCGCAAGAACTTCTTAAGAAATTTTCTTTTTCTTTTAGATAAAGAACATATTTCTGTCATATTTCATCTATATAATATAAGACAGATAGTTGAAAGACCAACAACTATCTCCCTCATAAAGTTAACACTGTAGACCGATTACAGTGCACACTTTACTCTCATTCCTTTTAGATAACTATAACGACAAGAAACCCCTTCACAGCCAGCCACTGTGAAGGGGTTTTACGTTATATAATTAGACTCGATACAAATTCTTATATCTTCTCTTATCCTTTACCGCCAGAATCCCTGTTAATCCCAGGAACAATGCGCCTGTCATAAGCACTATGATCCAGGTAAATGTCGGCGTAGAATTCTTATAGATCACTCCGATCAACATCTGATATCCACTCATTACACCAATCCTTGTCACTTCCATCAGACCATGCACACGCCCTCTGTGGCTGGCTGGCATACGTCTGGTCAGATACGGACTCTCTGCCAGCATATTAGATACCTCGCCCCACGTCATCACGATCATTGCCACATAATAAAACGATATATGACCGGCAAATACAAGAAAAATTCCATATCCAAACAGCATCATCAGATATCCATACATCGTCTTAACAGGCTCTGAAAATCTATGTAATAACTTGGTAAATATCGGTGTAAATATAACCACGATAATGCAGTTCACACTGGTAACTGTTCCATAGATCACTGCTCCGGTATCTCCATGCAACCGCACCAGATCCATTGGCACCAGATAATTATACATCTGATACATTGCGCCGTAACCGCTGGCTGTCAGGATATACAACAGAATCAGCCTGTTTTCCCGCAGGATTGTCCACAGACTCTCTCCATGGCGATCTGCCTGATAGACCGCCTTCTGGCTAATGTCTTTTACTGGTGTAATATTCTGCACAAATAGAAAAATCAAAACTGATGAAATCCCAATGGATATTCCACTGAGTAGAAACGCCAGCCACAGATAATTACGGAACATAAATCCTGCAACTGCCGAAGCCATAACGCCTCCCAGGTTGCCCATCAAATACTGCAACGAATATCCTCTCTCTCGATCCTCCGTCAGCGTAATGTCTGCCGTCAGCGAATTATATGAAGGATTTTCCATATTCTGACAGGTAGATGCGATAAACATCAGCACAATGGATTTACCGCTAAGCGGTATCAAGCCGCAGATAATATAACAGACCACCGATACAATATCCAGATAGACGATATTCATTTTCTTACTGAAACGGTCTGCCATTTTACCTCCGATCAAATTCGCCGGAATCGATAAAATCCCCATAAGCGCTGTTACCCATGCGACCTGCACCGCATTCATACCAAGCTTCTGACTCAGTATCATCGTCAGCATCGGCCGGACCATCGCGCCCATCGCCGTAACCAAACGGCCAAAACATAATATGTAATTCTCTCTTCTCAGACCTTTGTATTGTGATATGATATTGATATTCATGACATTTTCCTGATTAATTGAAATAAATCTTCTTCACTTCTGGCAATCGACGTGTGTTCTGGAATATCCTCTGGCACTTCACGTCCTCTCCGCTCTAACCAGATAGCATTCCAGCCTGCGCCGGTTGCTCCCAAAATATCCTTTTCATAAGAATCCCCTACATATACAATATCCTCCGGATTCTGCATCCCCATCTTTTTCATTGCATGTTCAAAGATTCCGCGTTCTGGTTTGTTGACGCCCACATCACCGGATACAAATATATACTCTGGATTCACCCATCGTTCCAGATTCAGCGTCTTTATCTTTCTCCACTGATGCGCCGACGGTCCATTGGTAATAACGCCAAGCTTCATCCGCTCACCACAGTATTCCAATATCTGCCGCATCTGATCCGATACCGTAATCTGGGTACCATAGTATACATAGCGTTCCTGATATCTTACCGCCTGCTCATCCGTAATCGGTAAATGAAACTCCTCCATGGCACGCTTAATGCGGTAAATGTACATTTCTTCTTTTGTCATTTCACCCCGCCCCATGGCGTCAAAACTCTCATCACTATAATAACGGTTCGCCTTAAATAAATCTACCAACGACACACCTTTTAATTCTCCAAATACATCCCTGCAAGCCTGGTCAAATACCACCTGTTGGTCATATATTGTGTCATCCACATCAAATACTATTGCTTTCATTATCCTTTTCTCCTCTTACCAGCTGATACATCTGTAATGCTTTCCTGCATTTCTTATACTCCGGATAATACTTCTCCACCTCCTGCCAAAATACAGTCGAATGGTTCATATGTCTCTATAATCTGTCATCAAAATGTCTCTTCTATCTCAGCCATCCGCACGTGGAATCCATCTAGACACCAAGCCTCCACCTTCTTATCGTAACTATAATAGCCATTTTTCTCCGAGCAATCCCGAAGCCACATCAATACAGTGCGACGAAATGGATCTATGATCCAGCACTCTCTTACTCCTGCTTTCTGATACTGTTCAAGTTTCGTGTTATAATCATAACTTGAATTGCTCACAGATACAACCTCTATTACCCAATCCGGTGCGCCTTCACATCCTTTATCCGTCAAAATATCTTCTCTGCATATCATAGAAATATCTGGTTCCACAATTACAGAATCATCCTGAAATAACCGCACACCAAAAGGTGCACTATATACCTTACATTTTCCTTTATGCTTTCTGATATAATCTTTTATCAAATACATAAGTTCTGAAACAATCCACTGATGCATGCGACTAGGCTGTCCCATCATATATAATCTACCATGAATCAGTTCCGCTCTGGTATGCTCCGATATACGTTTCCAATCTTCCTCCGTATATTCTCTTGCATAATATCGATAAGGCTCCTCCCGGATCATCACAGGTCTGTGTTCAATTGCATTATAAGCAAACGGCATTCGATCTCCTGATAAAATAGCCTGTTCCATTGCCAGTAATCCCTCGTAGGAATACTCTTTCGTTTGTTCCAATAATATTGCCTTCACATCCTCTTGTTTTATACCGGTAAATTCTGCAATATCTTCATAAGACATCTTCTTTAATAATCTCTTTTCATTCAGTTCCTTAATATCCATACCGTTCCCTCCTTGTATCTATTTTATTTCTGTAAATTAATTATGTCAATAGTTATTGTTTATTATTTTATCTACGGTAGATATTTCGATATATCTATTAAATCACCTTTTTATTTTCGCAAGAACTTCTTAAGAAATTTTCCGATTCTTTTAGAGAAATAACATACTCCTGTCATATTTCTTCTCTATACTGTAAAACAGATAGTTAAAGAACAGTTAACTATCACCCTCATAGAAGTTGAACACTGTACCAGACCATACAGTGTTGCACTTTACTCTCATTCCTTTTAGATAACTATAGTAACCGAAAATCCCTCGCAGCCAGCCACTGCGAGGGATTTTTCATTTTCAAAATTTGAACAATTTGAATAGAAAGTTTCTATTTCTTTCACAAACTGAACACACTTCTGTCACATTTTCTCATTATACTTAACGTCAGATAGTTGAAGACAGACAACTATCTAACTTCACAAAGTAGTACACTGTAATCAGTATTTAACAGTGTTATGCTTTACTCTCATTCCTTTAGTAACTTTTTAAAAAACGAAACCCGTTAGCCTTGTGGTTAGCGGGTTTTCGCTGTTTTAATGTATCCTAATTTTCTATAATCTCTTCCGCTCGTTTCAGTGCCGCCGATATGTTCGGGCAGAAATTCTCTTCACCCACGAGTTCTACAAAGCCTGTTTTCTGCATTACTTTCATAGGCTGCTCATTTACATGTGAGAACACCACTGTAATTCCCTTCGATTCACATACGCAGATCAGATCCTGCAACGCATTCATTGCCGTACTGTCAATTGCCGGAACACTTCTCATACGAAGTACCAAACAAATAGTAAAATCTTTTACCACAATATGCTCAATTGCATCAGCCGCACCGAAGAATAATGGTCCCGTAATCTCATAAACACGGATCTGTAACGGAAGTTTTCGAAGCTGTTCATCCACATCCTGCGTGTCATCATCTACGTATGTCCAACTTTCGGCATGCGTTTCTTCGCTCATTCGTTTGATAAACAGCAGACAGGCAAGCACCATACCAATCTCAATCGCAACTACCAGATCAAAAATCACAGTCAATACAAATGTACTGATCAATACGATAATATCACTCTTCGGAGCTGTCTTGATCAGATGGACAAATGTTCGCCACTGACACATATTATAGGCAACAATAAAAAGAATTGCTGCAATCGTCGGCATCGGAATCATTCCCGCAAATGGCATCAGCACCACCAGTACAATGACCAGTGTAATTGAATGTACCATTCCGGCAATCGGTGTTCGCCCACCGTTTTTGATATTCGCTGCTGTTCTTGCAATTGCTCCCGTAGCCGGAATTCCGCCAAATAATGCAGATGCGATATTACCGGCTCCCTGTGCCACAAGCTCCATATCAGAACGATGCTTTCCATTAATCATTCCATCCGCTACTACACAGGACAAAAGCGATTCAATCGCCGCAAGAACCGCTATCGTAAATGCATTTGGCAGCGCATTCTGTACAATCTGCAGGTTTACTGCCGGTAGATGGAATGATGGCAGTGCATTACTGATCGTATAAAGATTACCGATTGTCGCCACCTGAAGCGGCAGACATTTTACCATTAATATTCCTGCAATAACCGCTAAAAGCGATCCCGGAATTTTCTTAAATATCATCGGTGAAATAATTAGAATGACCAGACTTACTACTCCTACAATTACCGCATCTGTATTAATTGTTGCGATATTTTCTACAAATGCTTTCAGCTTCTCGGTAGTCTCAATCGGCTTTACGCCATCCGGATAAACAACACCAAAGAAATCTTTCAGCTGACCAATAACAATCGTAACAGCAATTCCCGAAGTAAACCCTGTCGTGATTGTATATGGAATAAATTTAATCAAGCTTCCAAAATGACAGATTCCCATCAGAATCAGAAAAACACCTGCCAGAATGGTTGATATCACAAGTCCGTCTAATCCATCTTTCGCTACAATACCTGCAACAATCGTTGCGAATGCAGCCGTCGGTCCTGCAATCTGCACACTGCTTCCGCCAAGTACGGAAATAACAAATCCCGCTACGATAGCAGTAAAAATTCCGGCCTCCGGTCCTACTCCGGATGCAAGTGCCAACGCAATAGACAACGGAAGTGCAATGATTGCAACGATGATTCCCGCCGTCACATCTTTTACAAACTGACCCCGGTCATATGTTTTCAGCGAAGTCAGCAACATTGGTTTCAATGAATTCATTTGTAAGTGTTTCCTCTCTTTTTCTCATACTTTTAAACTACAATAACTTTCAAAGTATAACATAGGATGAAACTAAAATGAATCATGTTCTCCTTTATATACAATTTTTCTTATTTTTCTTTCTCCGATCCAACGTTTCTAACAAGCCACTGTACTTATCTGTCAGTACGATCATCCACCTTCTCTTGTCCTTGGCACACTCCTGAGTGTCACCGGCCACATATGATTTCGGATCACATCTCGCTCCACACGGTTCAGACGGAATATCTTTCCTGCATTCTTATATGCCTTCTCAGCATGGGTAAATCCATGCAATCGCTCACCGGTCTCTCTGGCATGCGTATGCCAGTCATATAAGAACAGATCATGCAGCATCCCGGCTCTTGCCGCCGATTTTGCATCCAGATGCAATTTCTTGCAGATAATATAATTAAAATATGCTACCCGCATACAATGCTTATAGCAAGAGGTATCGCCATGATGCGGATACTTCTTCATCCGAAGTACAACCGGATGCTCTGCCACATCCTGGATTGTTCGATAGAACTCTCTAAACTCTTTTTGATCCATCTTTATCCACTCCCCCTGGATCATTTAATCAGTATTATCTCTGATACTTTTCCTAATATTTGATCTGAAATCCTTTTTCATCTTCCCGAATCGGTATCTCCTCACTGTCCATCCATTCAATCCGGATAAAATGATCAGTATTTAGCCTCACAAGCAGTTTGTTGATCATTCCCTCGCTTCCCTGCACTTCCATAGTAACTGTGCCATCATACTCATTCTTCGCCCATCCGGTAAGACCAAGAGATCCTGCTGCCAGCCTGGCCGTATAGCGGAACCCTACGCCCTGTACCCTTCCGTGAAATGTGATTCTTTTTCGTATTTCTCCCATCAGTACCCCTTTTCTTTTTTACTGTATACTTATCATCATTTGCAATCGATTTAATAACGATTATGCACATCTTCTGCAAAACACATCATGTCTTTGACTTCGATCACAGTACCATCATCCAACACTGCTTTACCATTCATGCGTCCAAATACCTGATGCTGATCCGATTCTATAATCAGTGCATTTGTCCTCGCCGCACGGTCAAGAACCGGTTCAAAATTCATCTCGAATCTACCATCACTCGATGTAAACTTCCACGATTTCATATAATCTCCATCCGGAATATGGAATGTTACATCGTCCAGTTTGTGACATTTTCCATCATAAAAAAGCATATTTTCCGATGCTGCTGTAGTGTCTCCAAATCCATACCCGATATTAAAACCAAATGGCTTTCCATCTATCATCTGATTGCCGGAACCCCAGTACCAGCGATTATCATAAGTCCATACACCGCGTCCCCAATCCAAAGTTCCAAAATCAGTACTCGGATCAAATCGATATATTTTTCCATCATATTCCATCTTACCTTTTGCCGGCATACAATTGATCTTCTGATTATAATAAAATGCTGTTTTCTTTTCCTTCCATGGTGTCGCAATTACCATTGTATCCATCTTAGGCTGAACTAGCGTAATATCACAACGGAAGGTCTTACCCTGATAAAAATTATCGAATTTACATCGGATACGTCTCTGTCCTTCTTCCAGCGTATATTCCATATGCAAACGCTTGTCCCGATAGACTATGTCGCCCTGCCTGGAATCCGAGGCATCTGCATTTTCCCCATTGGAAATGCATTGAGAATCGTCTCTGTATGTTCCCATCCTTCTTTAAAATTCAGCAAAGACACGGACTGCAGACCAATATATCCGTCATCTGACAAGGTAAATGCACCCGCAAAGTCTTCATTTAGTACCAGATAATAATCCCATTCCTTGATCCTCATACGGGGAGCTTTGATCTGTTTACGGTCATACGTCTGCACCAGACTTTTTGACCAGCCAGGCTCTCTAAGCGATCCATCTTCCTTAAGTAACGGCTGCTTTGTAACCACTTCATGGTTTCTCATCTAACTCACCCTTTCCAATTTATATCATCATATTATTCATCAATAACATGTCCCAGCGCAATATGTTCTTCCACAATTTGCTTCATCCATTCCCAGACTTCTGGAGACGTCTCTTTAATTTTTTCGTTTCTTTTATAAATCTGAGATTTCTTTACATGATGCTCTGTCCAACTCTTCCCATTGCTCTCATGATTCAAAAGCAGAGGCTGGAAATTATCAAGCAAATGCGCAAACTTGGCATCATCACTTTCATATGCTTCAAACTCATCCCACAGTTCTCTGAAATAACCACCCTGATCTTCCGGAAGCATACCAAAGATCCGGTCCGCTGCTGCCACTTCTCTCGCACGTTTAGTCTTTGCGCCCTCTGCATCGTATGCATACGTATCACCCGCATCGATTTCTACCAGATCATGGATCAGTACCATGATCATAACTTTCATCACATCCACATCCTCTGCCACATATTCTTTCAGAAGAAATGCAGCAATTGCCAGATGCCAGGAATGCTCTGCATCATTCTCCTTTCTCTTTCCATCTGCAAGATACGTCTGTCGGAAGATATTTTTCACTTTATCAATCTCCATTAAAAAAGCAATCTGTTGTTTCATTCTGTCCATTTTGGACACCCTCTTTCTGTATTTTTCCGTATTTTATACAGGTTCTTATACTGCAGATTGTACCCTTTTCAGACGGTTGGTGCAACCCATTCTGCCGGATAAAATTACGACGCGGTCTGCGAACTTTTCTTCTTCATTTCTCTTAAAACATCCCGGCAAGCACCACACTGGCTGCAATTCCGGCAAATGTAGCAATCAATGCTCCCGGTAGTGTATACCTGCTTTTTCTTACTTTTGCAGTCATAAAATACACGCTCATCGTATAAAATATCGTCTCCGTACACGCCATACTGATGGATGCAATAAGTCCAATTCTTGAATCTGTTCCATACTCTTTATACAAATCCAGTAACAGACCTGTTGCCGCTGATGATGAGAACATCTTCACCACCGTAAGCGGTACTAATTCCCCAGGAAATCCAATATGATCCGTCATACTTCCAATCCACATACCTATCGTTTCCAGAAGTCCTGACGCCCTCAGAATACCTACCGCTATCATCAGAGCCAGCATTGTCGGCATGATTTTTATTACGGTCTGAAATCCGCTGTTTGCACCCTTAATAAAGCTTTCATATACATCCACATGTTGGGTCACTCCATAGCACACAATTCCCAGAATAATAACCGGAATAATCATATCTGAACAAAATAAAAAAAGTCTCATATTACCGCTTCCTGTCCATAATTTTAAAATAAACAATCCCCGCCAAAGTACTGATACTGGTAGCAATAATCCCCGCCCCTACAATTGATGCCGGATTCACACTTCCATACTGGCTTCTATATGCAATTACATTTACCGGTATCAACTGAAGTGATGAAATATTTAAGATCAGGAAGTTACACATTTCATTACTTGCAATACCTTTCAGGCTCCTTCTGCTCTCTTCGAGCTTCGCCAGTTCCTCCATTGCCTGAAGTCCCGCCGGTGTAGCTGCCCATCCAAGTCCCAGTATATTGGCAATAATATTAGTCGTAATATGTTTATTGGCCGGATGATTTTTCGGTAACTGCGGGAACAGAAAATGTATCACCGGTTGCATTTTCCCGGACATTTTTTCTACCAGTCCGGCGTCTTCTGCAATCTGCATCAGTCCACACCAAAAGGCCATTACTCCAAGCATCGTAATGCATAGAGTAACAGCCTCCTTTGATGAATCAAGTGCAGCATTGGAAATATCAGATACATTTCCGGTAACCACACTGTACAATATTCCGGCTATAATCATGCTCGACCATAATATATTCAGCATCTCATCACCAGTTTTGTTCATTGCTTCATATATATGTCCGTCAAAGCAGATTATAACTATTCTCTTCAACTTTATTCAAAATAGTCATAAATTCATCACCGGTTATGGTCTCTTTTTCATACAGAAACTGTGCAAGTTCATCCAGTTTTTTCCGATTCTCTGTTAGAATATCCTTTGCCTTTTCATGCTCTTTTTTAACCAGTTCTACAACCATCCGGTCAATCTCTTTCTGGGTATCGGCAGAACATGCAAGAGACGCATCTCCGCCCAGATATTGGTTGTTAACAGTCTCCATAGCAACCATATCAAAGTCTTCACTCATTCCGTATCTCGTAATCATCGCCCTGGCAAGTTTGGTTGCCTGCTCTATATCATTGGATGCTCCTGTGGTAATCTGTCCGAAAATAATTTCTTCAGCTGCACGTCCTCCGGTAAATGTAGCAATCTTATTCTCAATCTCTTCTTTTGTCATCAGATATTTATCGCCCTGTTCCACCTGCATCGTATATCCAAGTGCACCGGATGTCCTTGGAATAATTGTAATCTTCTGCACCGGAGCAGAATTTGTCTGCTTTGCTGCTACCAATGCATGACCAATTTCATGATAAGCAACTACCAGCTTTTCTTTGGTAGAAAGTACCGCATTCTTTTTCTGATATCCAGCAATAACTACTTCTATACTTTCTTCCAGATCTGCTTCTGTTACAAATTTTCGATTATTTCTTACTGCACGCAGAGCAGCCTCATTTACAATATTTGCAAGCTCTGCGCCGGAAGCTCCAGCTGCCATTCTGGCAATTGTATGAAAATCCACATCCTCCGCAATCTTAATTTTCTTGGCATGTACTTTAAGAATTTCTTCTCTTCCCTTCAGATCCGGCAGTTCTACCGGCACTCTCCGGTCAAATCTTCCTGGCCTTGTAAGTGCCGGGTCAAGAGATTCCGGACGGTTCGTTGCTGCGAGGATAATGACTCCGTTATTTCCTTCAAAGCCATCCATCTCTGTAAGAAGCTGATTCAATGTCTGCTCCCTCTCATCATTGCCGCCAATCTGTCCATCTCTCTTTTTACCAATCGCATCAATCTCATCGATAAATACGATACAAGGAGCCTTTTCTTTTGCCTGGCTGAACAAGTCTCTCACTTTAGATGCACCCATTCCGACAAACATCTCTACAAATTCGGATCCTGACATAGAAAAAAATGGTACATTCGCTTCACCGGCAACAGCTTTTGCTAACATTGTTTTACCGGTTCCCGGAGGACCTACAAGGAGAACTCCTTTTGGCATAGATGCTCCAACTTCTGAATATTTCTTCGGATCATGCAGATAATCGACGATCTCAGCCAGACTTTCCTTCGCCTCATCTTCACCTGCTACATCACTGAAATGAATGCCTTCCGTAGACGGTACATAAATCTTTGCATTACTTTTACCCATACCAAATGCCATAGCATTTTTACCGCCCATCTGTTTTTGAATCTTTCTGCTAAAATACTGTCCCAATGCGATAAATATTACTAACGGTAATAATCCTGTTACCAGAAAATTAGTCATTGGTGACATTGTCTGCTCAATATTCTTCTCAAATTTTGCTCCTGATTTGTATACCTTTCGGTAAGTCCCGGATCGTTCATCGTACCCGTCTTATATATTTTTTTCGTATCCTTGTCCGTAAATATAATCTGGGAATCTTCTACCTCTACCGCTTCGATACTCTTATCCTCGATCATAGCCATGAATTTGCCATAATCGACTTCTGTCACCTGATGTTTCTGTATGATTGGTGTCACAAACAGATTAAACAACACTATGACTATTAATACAATTCCATAATAATATATCAACGGCTTCTTTGGTGATTTTACTTCTTTCATATTATTCTATGCCTCCTTTTCTTCCAAACGCAACTGCGCATCATTTGCTTTCATCACGGAAAGTAACGCATAATCTGACGTCTGCATTGCAAAATCCATCATATATTCTGCCAGAAGTGCTGCTTTCTCAGCATCAAATTCATCCAATGAGCTGGCTTCTGACATTCTCTTCAAGTCCTTCTTAAGATCTCTGATAATGTTCTCTACTTCCTCATATGCCATTCCTATACGAAATGCTACTTCTGATTTACTGTAATGAAGTTTCTGCTTTAACTGTTGATCTTCTTCTAATATAACTTTATTCAGAGAATCTAACTGCTCCTTCAACTCGTTCTGATCAGCATTTTTATAGCAAACCATATAATGATGAAATTGATCTACTTTATCTTCTAATTCTTTTAGCTTTACCGGATTGATAACATCATTCATACATTTCTCCCCTTCTTTCTATTACACATCTTAATAATTTCTCTTTTCCATTTCAATTACCACTATTTTTCCCTTGTATAGACAAAACCGCCAAAGTGTAAAACACTCTGGCGGTCTCTGATAAATATCAATTCATTATTTTATATTAAATATACGATTATGGAATAATTTTACCTCCCATAAGCAGATTAATTTCATGTACAATATGATCAAGATTCTCTGAATCCTCGTCTGTCCAGTTTCTCAATATTCCGGTTATAGCTTCACAGTGATATCTTACTACAAGCTTCAGATCCCGATAAGAACAGTCTTGATACAGGTTCTTTTTTTCCACAATTCTCATAGACAGATGATAAATATGATCCCGGAGCATTTTTTCTAATTCCTGTCCATAATTCGTTTGCATGGTCTTATCCATATACGGCTTGCTTTCGAGAGCTATAAGGAAACACCTCTTTAATACTTTTTCTTCATCCTCCTGTTCAAATATCTCCTTTTCTAACTGAGAGGATGCCTGATCCAGTATCCATTTAAGTAAATCCGGGATATCCTCAAAATGGTAATAAAATGCCTGTCTGGTAATCTTACATTTATCCACAATTGCTTTAACCGTCAGTTTCTTTACTTGATCTTCAAATAACAGTTCTCTAGACGCTTCCGCAATCTGCTTCTTCATATCCTTTTCCATGGCATCCTCTGTCCTTTCTTTTCCGTCAATTATTATATTAGGATAGCATATAGGATACCGTTTTCGCAACTTTAACACTTTTATATTTTTTCTACATCTACATCTCTCTTTTTAAGTAATAAATATATCACCTCCCGAAAAAGTGCATAACTCACAGAAGCAATCGGAATAAATATTAACATTCCAATTATACCCATTAATCGTCCTCCAGTCGTTACAGCAACCAGTACCCATATAGAAGGTAATCCGACCGAATTACCTACTACCTTCGGATAAATCAAGTTTCCTTCAATCTGCTGTAAAACCAGAAAAATGATTAAAAACAAAAGCACTTTTGACGGACTCTCAATAAATATCAATATCATCCCTATTGCACATCCTGCAAATGCACCAAATACCGGAACTAATGCTGTGACTGCTATTACTGCACTGATCAATAACGCATACGGCATTTGAAATACTAACAGTGCGACTCCAAACATGCAGCCAAGTATCAATGCCTCCATACATTGTCCAGTAAGGAATCCTGCAAATGTATGCCCACTCAGCTCCAGAACTTCAATCACAGCATCTGCTTTTCCTTCTGGAATCAATGCATACAGTACCTTTTTTCCTTGTATAGACAGTCTTTCTCTCTGCCATAAGATATAACATCCGAACACAAATGCAATAAAAAATGTTGTAATGCCTTGAGCAATTCTATGAATCACCTCTGCCGCTGATCCAATTATCTGACCTGTTCTATCGCCAAGCATCTCGATTCCAATCTTAGTCAGTCTATTCCAATCAAATTCCATTTTGTCAATATAACGTAATATTTCCTCATTTCCATCAAAAAAAGCTTTGCTCTTCTTCTCCACTCCACTCAAGAAAAACCGCATACTATCTTCCAAATGCAATATTGCACTTCCCAGTTCCGGTAACAGAAAAAGTAAAAATATATTAATAGCAACCAACACACATGTAATCACAATCACTATACTAATGAATCTTGCAGATTTTTCTATCCATTTTCTTTTCTTTAATAATTTTTTCTCTATGTAACTTACAGGAATGCCTATTATAAATGCAATCGCTCCCCCTATAAGAAATGGCGTGATCACATCAAGTATCCAATGAATACTCTGAAATACGACTTCATATTTCCATATACATAAGAATATTATCGCTGTAAATACAATTAACTTTTTAATTTCCCGGACAATATCCTTTTCCAAATTCATAAAATCCTCCAAAAAATATCGGCAAGAGTAACTATTACATAACAGTTATATTCTTGCCGATATCATTCTTAATTATTCTTCATTATCTTCAGATTTCATAGAATTTTTGCTGGAGCTGGATTTTTCATCTGTTGAGTTGTCGTCAGATTTCTTTTTATTTGAACTATCTTTACTGTCGTCCTTATCTGAACTTTCTTCTCTTCCTCTGAAAGCACTCAGCACAGATTCTTTAATACAATTAGCATATGCTTCTGCTCCTGTCGGAACTAAATGCATATCATCCGGTTCAAAATATTCAGGATGATCAAGACTTGCTGTATACCAGTCTATCAAATATGTATTATCATTATTTTCTACAAAATCTCTTATTTCCTGATTATTTTCACTCTCGTAATCTTCGGTAGGAGCATGTATCGTGATCAGAAAAAGTGGTTTATCGCCTGCTTTTTCTCTCATTGTCGCGAGCGTATCATACATTGGTCCATTTGTACCTAATGCAAAGATTACTCCATCTCCATCCCATCCATTACTATCAATATAATTCTGATATATATCACAGCCTGTTAACGTAGATCGTCCGATTTCAGTATCACTGATACTATTAGGAAGTACTTTGTAGAAGTAGTCCGTAACATCTAAAGTAATAGAATCGCCAATTAACAGAATATTCAAACTATCCAATAATTCTTCATCTGTCATTTCGCTCTTCGAATCTTCTCTATTTTTATCCTTCGATGCTTTCTTTTGTTCTTCAAGCTTTTTCTGCGTTAACTCACTCGTTTCATTTGCCTTTTTCTCTCTTTTAGCTACCGCGTCTAGAGTCGACTTCTTTGGTACAAATATCATACACAAAATTAAAGCCGCTCCAACTATTATTGCAAATGACATTACTTTCATACTTCTTCTTGCGACCTGGATCTGTCTTTTACGTTCTCTTTTATTAGTCGGCTTACTATTGATAATATTAATATATTCACTGATAATTCCATGACGGATAGGTGTCTCAATAAACCGATAAGATATTTCTGCCAAAACAACACTCAGCACAATCTCAATCAGCATAATCCACCAGGCAGACTTCTTACCGCCGCTGATCAAAATAATAATTGGATAATGCCACAAGTATATACTATAAGAACGATCTCCTATCCATTTCAATGCATTATGACCAAGAATTTTGTTCAGTATACCTCTGCTCACAGTAACTGCATACACAACAAATACCGTAAGCACAGATAGAATTACCTGACCGCCATAATACAAGAAACTGCTATAAGAGCTGATAAATATCATCATACATGTCAAAATAACTAATGATATACTCCCAATTAATGCCCATATCTTTCTTGGTAATCTTACTTTAATAATACGATATTCCAGCTGAATAGCAGCTAATGCTCCAATCAGAAGTGCAAATGCCCTTGTATCTGTTCCATAGTAGACTCGGCTAGGATCTCCATTCGGATTATACAATACAGCCATCAAAATCATTGACACAACAGCTAATAGAACTGATACAATAGCAAATACTTTGCCTCGTTTTTTTCTTCCTCTAACTACTCTAGCGAGTAGCAGAAGTAATATCGGATAAATTAAATAAAACTGTGTCTCTATTGCGAGTGACCAACAATGCGTAAATGGAGACGGTGCTCCTGCTGCTTCAAAATAAGATACCTTATTAAATATCTGCCACCAGTTATTGAATCCTAGAACAGAAGCAACAAAATCTTTACATCCTTTTGTAAAAACGACTCTGTTAACTACTGCACTTACGAATATAATTACTACTGCCATTGACAAGACTGCCGGAATTAATCTACGGATTCTTCTAACCCAGAAATTCTTCAGATCAATTGTATGTGTTTCCTCAATCTCTGTAATTAATATTCTCGTTATCAAAAAACCTGATAATACGAAGAATACCGTTACACCTAATAATCCACTTTTAGCAAACGGAATTTTCAAATGATACGCTAATACCATAACTACAGCTAATGCACGTAATCCATCTAAACCTTTAATATATTTAGTTTTATTTTCCATTCCTTATTCCTCTTTAGTATTTTTTTTACTTATAAACTCTCATTAAATTTATTATAACATACTTTAAATTTGCAATGAAAAAAAGGCGTAAACCCTATCGAATATAGTAATCTACGCCTCTCTCATCCCTCATGAGCGTGCGGGGATTCGAACCCCGGACAACTTGATTAAAAGTCAAGTGCTCTACCACCTGAGCTACACGCCCTTATTCAATTTACAAACTTAAGCAAAATAAAATGCCCAGAACCGGAATCGAACCAGTGACACGAGGATTTTCAGTCCTCTGCTCTACCAACTGAGCTATCTGGGCAAAATTGCGGGGGCAGGATTTGAACCTACGACCTTCGGGTTATGAGCCCGACGAGCTACCAGACTGCTCCACCCCGCGTTATTAAATTACTGAGCTTACGCTCAAGCCGATGATCGGACTCGAACCGATAACCTGCTGATTACAAATCAGCTGCTCTGCCAATTGAGCCACATCGGCGCAACGCCTTTCGGCTAATGGATGGAGGTGGATTCGAACCACCGAAGCAACTTGCAACAGATTTACAGTCTGCCCCCTTTGGCCACTCGGGAACCCATCCATATGGGACCTACAGGGCTCGAACCTGTGACCCTCTGCTTGTAAGGCAGATGCTCTCCCAGCTGAGCTAAGATCCCATAAAACGACCCAGAAGAGACTCGAACTCTCGACCTCCGCCGTGACAGGGCGGCGCTCTAACCAACTGAGCCACTGGGCCATATTCATATTTAGTGATATGTACCTTCAAAACTGCATACAAGAAACTCTACATCTTCTTACCTATCTCCGTCTTGGTTATGCCCTCGACCGATTAGTATCAGTCAGCTACATGTGTTACCACACTTCCACCTCTGACCTATCTA
>NZ_QSDM01000023.1:0-37498 GCF_003464045.1 Dorea sp. AM58-8
CATGCAATTGCATGACATACTTCTACTGCGCACCTCTGCAATCCTGCCGGAGGCTATATCAGCTGGGGGATTGACTCCCAGCTGATATACATCTTGAAAGCTCTGGCTTTTCTTTTAATATTTTTTAATATTTCATCGCTTCTTCCCTGTTCATCCAGAAATGAATTCCTGTAGTAGAATCGAACCACCGATCTTCGTTAAAATCTTTCACCTCTACCCACTGACCTTTACGATAGACAAAATTCTCATCTACCAAAGACCACGCTTCATCAAATTCTTCTGTTTCATCAAAGCTTTTGATCGTAAGTACTTTCGCCTTATTACACCGGCAGGCCGGATACGTAGATGAAGTGCGTTTGGCGTCCGCCGGAACCAGCAGTTGCACAATCCGGTCATATACACATTTTTTGTATGCAACAAACGCTCCTGTCTCCGGACATCGCAGACGATACCACTTGGTATTCTCATCTGCCTTAACATCTGTCAGAATTGCATTCTCCAATACTGCTGCATACAGATTTGCGCCACAGATATTGCAACCTGTCATATCACACCCACGCATACAGGCTCCCCACATCTCAGCATTTTGAAAATTAACACTACGTAACGAGCATCCGTCCAACTGTGCATTCTTCACACTGGACTCTGACAGATCTGCTCCATCTAACTTGACATTGCAGAACATGCATACCTCAAAGTCTATATTGTGAAGGTCTCTGTCTGACAGATCCATATCATCAAATTCCAGATCTCTAAGTTCCAGTTTCTCATTATCTTTGCGTTCATTTAGTATTTGTTCCAGTTCTTCATACTCCATTTTTCGCACAAAACCACATCCCTTACCATATCCCCAAATCTATATTATGTAGTCTACAAATCTACAATTCTCGGTCTGTGATGTGTATACGGAAGAAACTTCTTAATCAGATCCTGTGTCCGGATCTTCAGATGTGTCGTATTAATCCCTGTATTGCATACAAAATACTCTGATTCTGCTACTTCTTTATCCAGGATTAACTGCACATAGTCATCTTCATCATTCAGCAAACCTACAACACTAGCTGATCCTGGTCTTGTACCAAGATGCTCCCACATAAGTTCCGGTGAAGCAAATGACATATGCGACACTCCCAGTTTTTTACTAAAGGCTGATGTATCAAATGCTTTTTCCTCCGGCATAACTAACAAAAAGAAGCTCGTCTTTTTCTGATTACATAAAAAAACATCTTTTCTTACCGGTGAACCAAACACTTCACCAATCCCTCTGCACTCTTCCATAGATGCGGCCGGATCATTATCTACTCTTTCAAATGGGATTCCCAGCTTTTGAAACACCTGATACACTTTCTGTTCAAGAGAAGCTCTTTCTTTCACATTTTCTGGAACTGTAGTTACGATTTCACTGATGTACATTGGTATTCCCTCCTGTTCATTTTTCCGTTATAATACAATTATAATTTAACAGAATCCAAAAGAAAAGAGGTTATCAGCATGAACTATATCCTTGCCTCGGCATCCCCAAGACGCCGGGAACTCCTTGCAAAATGCGGCATTTACTTTGATATTATTCCATCTGGGATTGAAGAAAAAATCACAGGCGAAGCACCACCCGATATCGTTATGGAGCTTGCCCGCCAGAAGGCAATGGATGTCTGGAAAAATCATGCCAAGAATGGCGATGTAGTGATCGGCGCAGATACCATCGTTGTATACCGCGACGAAATTCTCGGTAAGCCCGAGGATGAAGAAGAAGCTCTGAATATGCTGTCGATGTTAGCTGACCGCACCCATCAGGTATATACTGGCGTTGCCATCATTCATGGCACTTCTATGAAGACTTTTTGTGAGCGTACAGATGTCACATTTTACCCGGTAGACCGCCAGGATCTGCTTCGCTATATCGCTTCCGGTGATCCAATGGACAAAGCCGGCGCTTATGGTATTCAGGGAGATTTTGCTATCCATGTAAAAGAAATACACGGCGACTATAATAATGTAGTCGGACTTCCTGTAGCAAGACTTTATCAGGAACTTAAAAAGGATATGCTGGTTTAATACCCGGCATATCCTTTATATTAGGAGTTTGTTTTATGCTATGCAGCTTTTGTTAATTTTTGATACTTTTCTACTGCTTCGTTAATAGATTCTTCCATGATTCCCATCAGTTTATCTACATCTTCTTTTGTAGCAATAAGCGGTGGAATCATACGGTTTACACTTGAACCGATTGCTGTAATCAGCGCATGGCGTCTCATGCAACCCCATTTTACTTCCAGAGCGATCGGCAGATCATATTCGCATCCTACCAGAAGTCCGCGTCCTCTTGCTTCTTTTACATGAGGAAGTTTTGCCATCTGCTCTACCATATACTCTCCGACAACCTTTGCATTGCCGCTCAGATCTTTGTCAAGAATCTCTGAGATAGATGCCAGTGCAGCTGCACATGCTACCGGATGTCCGCCATATGTAGAACCATGTGTTCCTGAGCCAAATGCCTCTGCGATTTCTTTTGTTGTACAGCATGCTGCGATCGGCATTCCGCCTCCCATAGCCTTTGCCATAGAGACGATATCAGGCTTTACTCCGTATCCCATGTATGCCATTGGTGCTCCGGTACGTCCCCATCCAGTCTGTACCTCATCAAACATCAGCACAATGTCCTTCTCATCGCACAGCTTGCGAAGACCTTCGATAAATTCCTGTGTTGCAGGATGTACACCACCCTCGCCCTGTACAGGCTCAATCATAATGCCGATGGTATTTGGTGTTACCTTAGAAGCGAAATCTTCCAGGTTATTATATTCTGCATAGGAGAATCCAGGAAGCATTGGTCCAAAATCTTTCTGGATTGCTGAATCAGGCTGTCCTGTTGCTGCTACAGCTCCCATTGTTCTTCCATGGAATCCTTCTTTTGCTGTGATGATCTCATATCTGTTTGGTCCAAATTTTTCAATGCCGTATTTACGGACCATCTTGATCATACATTCATTTGCTTCTGTACCAGAGTTCTGATAAAAGATCTTATCCATTCCGATGGTATCGCAGATCTTCTTAGCAAGTAATGCCTGTGGTACTGTATATGGATAGTTAAAGGTATGCATGATATCGTCTACCTGATCCTTGACTGCTGCTACAACCTTTGGATTTCTGTTGCCAGGGCTATTAACTGCTACGCCGCCGTAAAAATCAAGATATGGTGTTCCGTTCTCATCATAAAGGTACATTCCTTCTGCACGCTCTGCAATAAAATCATATCTCGCATAGGTCTCGATCATATATTTGTTGACCATATCTTTCAATTCCTGTGCTGTAAGTCCTGTATCCTTTAACTTCATGTTAATTCCTCCATTTCATTTCCCAAGTCTGAATAATTATAATTTTATAAAAGAAAAAGGCACCACGCATATATCATGCATGGCGCCTTTGCCTTTCGTTTGATTGCATTATAGACCTCAGTCTAAAATTCGTCAAGTACTTTTTCAAAAAAATTTAAGCGCGTCTTAACGCAAACTCGCTCAAAGTCATATTCCAAGCATCGTTGGATAAAAAAGCAGAGTACCATACGATACTCTGCTTTTATTTGCACATATTAGTTATACTTACGTTTTCTAGCTGCTTCAGATTTCTTTTTACGTCTTACGCTTGGCTTCTCGTAATGCTCTCTTTTACGAATCTCCTGCTGGATTCCAGCCTTTGCGCAGTTTCTTTTGAATCTGCGTAAAGCACTATCTAACGTCTCGTTTTCTTTAACGATTACATTTGACATAGTCTCACACCTAACCTCCCCTCCAGCCGTAAATTGTGCAATATATGACTGTTCGGGTATATTTTTTGCACTACATTAGATTATAGCATATATTTTCGCTTCGTCAATAACTTTCTGGATTTTTCTGCTAAAAGCTTGCCATTCTGTGCAATCTATGCAAGCTGACTCTCCAGAACTGCCTTCGCTTTGCTAAGTGCGTCAGTAATTCCTGCCGGATTCTTACCACCGGCCTGTGCCATATTCGGACGGCCACCACCGCCACCGCCTACTACAGCTGCGACTTCTTTGATCAGCTTGCCTGCATGTGCTCCTTTAGCCATGGCTCCGTCTGTTGCCATAGCTACCAGATTAACCTTACCATTTACATCAGATGCCAGAAGGAGTACACCTTCTCCAAGCTTTTCTTTCAACTGGTCGCCCTGTTCACGCAATTCATTCATATCGACTCCTGAAATATGAGCAGCCAGGAACTTCACGCCATTTACTTCAACAACCTGATCCATAACATCACCAAGAGCGTTCTTTGCAAGCTGGCTCTTAGCACTTTCCAGCTCAGACTTCAGTGACTTATTCTCCGCAAGAAGGTGAGTCAGCTTCTCTGCCAACTGATCCGGCGTTGTCTTCAGGATCTTAGCTGCTTCCTCAAGCTTCTTCTCTGTCTCATCATAGTAAGCCAGCAGTCCGTCAGATGTCAGTGCTTCAATACGACGCACGCCTGCTGCTACACCTGTTTCAGAAATGATCTTGAATGCATTGATCACACCTGTATTCTCCACATGAGTACCGCCACAGAATTCGATAGAGAAATCACCCATGCTTACAACACGTACAATATCACCATATTTCTCACCGAACAATGCAGCTGCCCCTGTTTTTCTTGCCTCTTCGATCGGCATATTTTCAACCTTAACCGGAAGATGTGCGCGGATCTGTTCATTGACGATCTGCTCTACTTTCTCCAGTTCTTCTGGTGTCATCGCTGAAAAATGTGTAAAGTCGAAACGCAGTCTGTGCTCATCCACATAAGAACCGGCCTGTTCTACATGGTTGCCAAGCACATTACGCAGTGCTCTCTGTAACAGATGGGTAGCGCTGTGGTTTCTTCCAGACAGTGCTCTCTTCTCTTTGTCAATCTCAAGTGTTACTGTATCACCAACTTTTACCATACCCCTGGCAACATGTCCGACATGAGCGATCTTGCCACCCAGAAGTTTCTTCACATCCTCTACCTGGAATTCAAAATCTGCTGTGCGAATCACACCGGTATCTGCCTGCTGTCCACCGCTGGTAGCGTAAAATGGAGTCTTCTCTACGAAGATTGTTCCCCTGTCACCATCAGACAATGCATCTACAATCTCATCTTCGGTAGTCAGAACCGTTACCGGAGACTCATACTCTGTATGATCATATCCTACAAACTCTGTCGTTACAGATGGATCAATAGATTCGTAAATCGTCACATCTGCTCCCATATAGTTATGCTCACCGAACGTACCTTTAGCAGTCTCACGCTGAGCCTCCATAGCTTTCTTAAAGCCTTCTTCATCAATCTGCATTCCCTTTTCTTCTAGGATCTCCTTGGTCAGATCTACAGGGAATCCATAAGTGTCATACAGACGGAACGCCTCTTCTCCGGCAAGTACTGTCTCGCCCTTCTTTGCCATCTCTGCTTCCATTCCTGCAAGAATAGAAAGCCCCTGATCGATGGTCTTATTGAACTGCTCTTCTTCCTTGGTGATTACCTTGAAGATAAAGTCTTTCTTCTCTTCCAGTTCCGGATATCCATCCTTGGAACCTTCAATAACGGTCTCTGCCAGTTCCACAAGGAATGCTCCTTTGATACCAAGCAGTCTTCCATGACGACATGCTCTTCTGAGCAATCTTCTAAGAACGTATCCACGTCCACTGTTGGAAGGCAGAATACCATCTGAAATCATAAATGTTACAGAGCGGATATGGTCTGTAATAACACGAATAGACACATCTGTCTGATCGTCCTTGCCATATTCAACACCAGCCATACTACATACATGCTGACGCAGTGCGAATAACGTATCAATATCAAACATAGAATCTACATCCTGCACGATACATGCCAGACGCTCCAGTCCCATACCGGTATCAATGTTCTTCTGCTCTAACTCTGTATAATTACCATGACCGTCATTGTCGAACTGGGTAAATACGTTGTTCCAGATCTCCATGTAACGGTCACATTCACAACCTACCGTACATCCAGGCTTGCCGCAGCCGTATTTCTCACCACGGTCATAATATACCTCTGAACACGGACCGCATGGACCTGAACCGTGCTCCCAGAAGTTATCTTCTTTACCAAAACGGAAGATACGTTCCTCTGGAATACCAATCTGCTTGTTCCAGATCTCAAATGCCTCATCATCCTCTAAATAGATAGATGGATACAGTCTGTCAGCATCCAGACCTACTACTTCTGTCAGGAATTCCCATGTCCAGTGGATTGCTTCATTCTTAAAGTAATCACCAAACGAAAAGTTACCCAGCATCTCGAAAAATGTACCGTGTCGTGCAGTCTTACCTACATTCTCAATATCTCCGGTACGAATACATTTCTGACATGTAGTTACTCTTGTTCTCGGTGGGATCTCCTGTCCTGTAAAATATGGTTTAAGCGGTGCCATACCAGAATTGATAAGAAGTAGACTCTTATCATTATGAGGCACCAGTGAAAAACTCTTCATTGCAAGATGTCCCTTGCTCTCAAAGAACTCCAGAAACATCTTTCTCAGTTCGTTTACTCCGTACTTCTGCATATCGTCCTCCTAAAAAATCGCTAGTCTTAATTATAATCAGCTCTCCGTATTTTGTCAAACAGCAGCTAATCCAATTGTATCTCTACCAGTTCTTTTTCCGGAAGTGCTTTGCTGGAGTTCTTTACAAGACTCTTAACCTCTTTCTGCGCTTTCGGAATCGAAATATTCGTTCCTGCTCCTGCAACACAACCGCCCGGACAGCCCATGCCCTCAATCAGACATCCATTCATACGTCCGGCCTTGGCAAGCATCAGTGCCTTCTTACATTCTGCAAGTCCTTCGGCATGCTCGATGTGTACAGGAACGCCCGGATAGTATTCGTTAATACATTTTTCAATGGCTTCTGCCACACCGCCTGCTACCGCATATCCACGGCCTGCTCCAGTCGCATTGTGCAGGGAAGAATTGCCACCGCATTCTGACGGTACAATCTTCTTCGCATCAAACATTGCCTGCAATTCTTCAAATGTAATAACAAAGTCCACATCACTCCGCACGGTTCTGCGGCTGGCTTCCAGCTTCTTGGCAGCACAAGGTCCGATAAATACCACATGTGCATTCGGATGCTTTTGCTTAATGGTACGTGCGGTTGCTACCATTGGTGTCAGCTCCTGAGACACCTGATCCACCATATCCGGGAACTGCTTTTTTGCAAGCATTGCCCAGGATGGACAGCAGGAAGTCAGCAGGAATGGTAATTCTCCGGTTGCTACTTTCTCTACGTAATGGTGTGCTTCTGCGATCGCACCGATATCTGCTCCGAGCGCCACTTCATAGATTTCCTTGAATCCAAGTTTTTTCAGAGCTTCTTTCATATTTCTCTGTGTTACATTGTCACCAAACTGTCCGATATAAGCCGGTGCCAGTTCTGCAATAATTTCTTCTCCTTCAGACAGTGCACGCGCAAGCTGGAAAATCTGTGACTTGTCAGAAATTGCTCCAAATGGGCAATTTACCATACACATGCCACAGGATACACATTTGTCATTATCAATCTTGGCACGTCCCATCTTATCGGAACCGATTGCCCCTACACCGCATGCCATCGCACATGGGCGCTCTTTTTTAGCAATCGCATCGTACGGACATGCAGATTTACATTTACCACACTTAATACATTTGCTCTGATCAATAAAGGACTTTCCCTTCACAAAGGAAATTGCGCCCTTCGGACAGACTTCCATGCAAGGATGCGCCAGACATCCTTTACACATATTGCTGACCTCGTATCCCTTTGCCTCACATGCTTCACAGGCTGACGGAATCACCTGCATAAGCGGCGGCTCATAATATTTTTCAGAAATATTACTTGCTTCCACGCCGGCAGTCAGATGCACCGGTTTATCCTCCGGTCTGAGCGACAGTCCCATTGCCAGACGCAGACGTTCTCTGACAATAGAACGGGCTCTGTATATGTTCTCTCTGTATCTCGGTGTGTCTTCATTCACCATTTTATACGGAATTGCTTCCATATCATCATTCAGCGTATCCGGATTCACATTGAATCCGAGATTAGCTACCTCTGTAAATACCTGGTGTCTCAATCGTTTAACGGTTGTGTCTAGTCCTCTGATCATATTATTGCCTCCTCGTTCTCATATGTATATTGATATTATTTTTAACTTTCTCTTCCAAATACTGACTGTGCATAATATACCGACTGCATTGCATCCTTACCGTAGAAATCTGCTCCGATCATATCCGCATACTCCTGATTCAGTACGGCACCTCCTACCATTACTTTGCAGTCCGGCTTCTTTTCTCGAAGTTGTCTGATAGTCTCTTCCATACTGATTACCGTTGTTGTCATCAATGCACTCAATCCGACCAACTTTACGTCTTCCTCGATCGCGGTCTCAACAATCTTCTCCGGCGGTACATCTTTACCAAGATCCAGCACATCGAAACTGTAATTTTCTAACAATACCTTTACAATATTCTTGCCGATATCATGGATATCACCTTTTACGGTCGCAAGGATAACTTTATCCTGCGCTTCCTCCATCACTTCATCACCGCTCATACTGTCTTTGATCACCGAAAATGCAATCTTTGCAGCATCCGCACTCATCAACAGCTGTGGCAGGAATACGGTACCTTTTTCAAAGCCTTTTCCTACTTTATCAAGTGCCGGGATCAGTTCCTGATTAATAATATCAAGTGGCTTCTGTCCCTCTCCGATCATACGCGCTGTAATCAGGTGTGCCTCTTCCTTTAATCCTTTTCAATCGCAGAAGACAGGGTGATTTCTGCACTCTGCGATGTTGACTGCGCGGTTGCTTCTGCGGTACGATTACCGTATTTTCCAATGTATGTTTCAAAATTCTCATCATATCCCATCAATGCACAATAAGAATAATAAGATCGCATCATATCCTCAGACGATGGATTTACAATACCTGCACTCAGTCCATTCTGCATTGCCATAGTATAAAAATTAGAATTGACCGCCGGACGGTAAGGCAGACCAAAGGAAATATTGGACACTCCCAGTACCGTACGAACGCCGCATTTCTCACGGACTAATTTGACTGCATCCAGTGTGATTCTTGCACTGTCAGGATCTGAACTGATTGTCATTGCCAGCACATCAATCACGATATCTTTCTTATCGATACCGTACTTAGCAGCCTCTTTGATAATCTTCTGTGCTACTTCAAGCCTTCCTTCTGCGGTATCCGGAATTCCTGACTCATCGATTGTCAGACCAACTACCACACCGCCGTATTTTTTAATCAGCGGAAATACCTGATCCATAATCTCCTGTTTACCATTCACAGAGTTCACCATTGGCTTGCCATTATAGATGCGCATAGCTGCTTCCATAGCCGTCTCATCTACTGTATCAATCTGCAGTGGCAGGCTCGTTACACTCTGGATCTCACGGATTGCTTCTACCATAACCGCAGGCTCATCGATATCCGGAAGTCCTACATTGACATCCAGAATGTGTGCTCCATTATCCTGCTGCATAATAGCTTCTTTGAGAATATAATCCATATCGTGTTCTTTGAGCGCTGCTTTTAACTTCTTCTTACCGGTCGGATTAATACGTTCTCCGATCACTACCGGCTTATCCCCAATGACTACTGCACCACCATAAGAAGATACGATCGTATCCGTCTTTTTCACCGGCTCATGAATCTGCATATCACGACATCTGTTCACCATTTCTCGGATATGTGCCGGAGTTGTACCACAGCATCCACCGATGATACAGCCTCCCATATCTACGATCTTTCGCATATATTCTGCAAATTCTTCTGGTTCTACATCATAATATGTCTCCCCATCTTTCTGCTTCGGAAGTCCGGCATTCGGCTTCACTACAACAGGAAGAGATGTATATTTCATTAAATCTTCCAGAATCGGCATCATCTGTTTTGGTCCGAGACCACAGTTCATGCCAAGCGCATCGACCCGAGGCCTTCCAACATTGCCACAACTCCCGGCACATCGCCGCCAGTCAGAAGTTTTCCCTTCTCATCGAAAATCATAGTCACAAACACCGGAAGACTTGTATTTTCCCTGGCTGCCAGTATCGCTGCTTTTACCTCATAGGTATCACTCATAGTCTCAATATGAATGAGATCTGCGCCTGCTTCCTCTCCATATCGAGCAGCTTCCGCATACGTCTCATACGCATCTTCAAATGACAGATCCCCCATTGGCTTCAGGAGCTTTCCGGTAGGCCCCATATCCATTGCAACATAAACTTCTCTATGTTCCTCAGCTATTATTTTGTCTGCAACTTTTCTGGCATTTGTAATGGCTGCTGTAATAATCTCTTTCAATCCGTATCTGTCATCGTGAAACTTTAATGCATTGGCTCCAAAAGTATTGGCAAGTACAATGTCACTTCCCGCTTTGTAATATTCTCTGTGTATCTCCATCACTTCTTCTGCATGTTCCAGATTCCATACCTCAGGAAGCTCTCCCGGCTGTAATCCTTTTTCCTGAAGAAGTGTTCCCATACCGCCGTCAAAGAACAGCAGCTCTTTTCCTAATCTGTCTCTTAACATCTATGTCTCCCTTCGATATGCACAATCTGTCTTCCTGCACGCCTCACATCCATGCACAGGACATCGTTCTTTTGTCCTGCTGATACCGGCAACCGCTGTCACAGATTTGGTAGGATTCAACATCCCGCCATTCGTCAGTGTCAGACCGATACTTTTCTCTGCATTCAACATACGCAGGATCATCTCCTGATGGCTGATACTGAAATCACCATACCCCGGACTGAATCTCGGCCGGAGATACTGCTTTTCGGCTTCAAGCTTTGCTGCTGTCTCTTTCTGCCAGGTATCCAGGTATTCTTCCAGCATTGCTGCCGCAGATGCCTGTATCACCACCGCTCTCGACATATCTGTAAGCGAATAACGTCTAAGCAGCTGATCAATGCCGATTCCGAGGGTCGCTCCCAACACAAACGCTTCCTTACAGCCACACAGATTCTTTGATAAATTTCTGCTTGTTATATGTAATTTGCCGATATCCAGGCTTTCGTTTTCTGTCACATTCACGTCAAAAATGCGATAGATGATGCGTTTGTCTGCTACTCTGTCCAGTTCTTCAAATGAATCTCTGATCAGTTCCAGCGTCTGTCCATCTACCGCATGATTGCCATATCCCAAGTAACGAACTGCCTCTTTCGTTCTTGTATCCATTTCCTTCTCCCGTTACTCCTATAAGCTGTCGTATAACTCCTCATACTGTCTGGCGGAATTGTTCCATGAGAAATCTTTCTTCATCGCTCTTTCAACGATCTTATTCCAATCTCTCTTCTTATCGTAATAAATCTTCTCTGCATAACGAACTGCAGCCATCATCTCATGCGCATTATAATTAGCAAAGCTGAAGCCAGTACCTGTCTTCTCATACTCGTTGTACGGCTCTACCGTATCCTTCAGTCCCCCGGTCTCACGGACGATTGGAAGTGTACCATAACGCAGGCTCATAAGCTGGCTCAGTCCACAAGGTTCAAACAGTGACGGCATCAGGAATGCATCACAGCTTGCATAGATCTTATGTGACATCGGATCAGAATAGTATATATTTGCTGATACCTTATCCGGATACTTCCAGGCAAAGTAACGAAACATATTCTCATACTGTTCTTCGCCTGTACCAAGTACCACAATCTGGATGGCATCCTGACACAGCTCATCCATCACGTAAGCCACAAGATCCAGTCCCTTTTGGTCTGTCAGTCGGGATACGATACCGATCATCATTGCCTTCGGATCAACTTTTAATCCCAGTTCTTTCTGCAGCGCAGTCTTATTCTTAACCTTCTTCTTACGGAAATCTTCCACAGAGAAGTTATAATCGATACGCTCATCCTCGGCCGGATCCCAGTCATTATAGTCAAGTCCGTTCACGATACCTGTCAGACAATTCGATCTTGCATTCATCAATCCGTCTAACTTTTCTCCATAAAACGGAGTCTTAATTTCTTCCGCATAAGTCTTACTTACTGTAGTTACTCTGTCTGCATATACGATACCGCCTTTCAGGTAATTGGCATCCTTATAAGCTTCCAGCTTGTCCGGTGCAAAATAATAATCCGGAAGTCCTGTAATCTCACGAATCCGCTTGGTATCCCAGGTTCCCTGAAACTTCAGGTTATGTATGGTCATAATTGTATGTATACCGCGGAAGAACTCATTGCCAAAGCGGAAATTATCCAGATATACAGGTACAAGTCCTGTCTGCCAGTCATGACAGTGAATGATATCCGGTCGGTAATCGATCAATGGCAATGTACTGAGCACAGCCTTTGAGAAAAACGCAAATTTCTCAACATCTCCAAATATATCTCCATATGGTGTGAATCCACCAAAGTATCCCTCATTATCAATAAAATAAAATGTAATGCCATCGTTAACCAGCTTCAATACGCCTACATATGTAGAGTCACATTTCCAATCCATATAAAAATGAGTCACATATTCCATCTTGTTGCGCCATTCTTCCTTGATACACAGATACTTTGGAAGCATTACGCGGACATCATACTCTTTTTTATTAAAATACTTTGGCAATGAACCTGCAACGTCAGCCAGCCCTCCGGTTTTGACAAACGGTACTGCTTCGGAAGTTGCAAATAGTATTTTCTTCATATCTCATTCCTCCATCTGAACAAACATTCCTTCTTACGTAAGATTGTACCGTATTTTTAACAAAAAGAAAAGGTTTTTATCTCTTTTTGTATTCCAACCGAATCGTATCTGCTATCAGAGCAATGAATTCAGAATTTGTAGGCTTCCCTTTTCCATTACTCACCGTATACCCAAACAGTTCATCCAGCGTATCCAGTTTTCCTCTGCTCCACGCTACCTCAATCGCGTGACGGATTGCACGTTCCACTCTGCTGGATGTGGTTTTATGTTTCTTAGCCACCGTCGGATACAGCACTTTTGTCACTGCGTTTAACACATCCATATCCTCTACCGCCATAATGATGGCGTCTCTCAGGTAATGATAACCTTTGATGTGTGCCGGAATTCCAATCTCATGGATCATATCTGTCACCTTCGCTTCCAGATCTTCCTCCGTCATCTCCCGTGATTCCATGACAGTTTCTGTCTTTGCCGCGACAGGTGCATGCTTCCCTTTCACAGTGTCCTTAATGTGATGCAGCAACACTTCGTTTTTAAATGGTTTCATCACATAATACTGCGCCCCTTTACTGAATGCACTCTCTGTAATACGATCCTGTCCCACCGCCGTTACCACAATGAAATTCGGACGCCTGCGTATCTTCCGATCGTGATTGATCTGATCCATTACACTTAATCCGTCCATTTTCGGCATGATCAGATCCAGCAGCACCACATCTGGCTCTTTTTCACGGATAATGGTACATATATCTTCTCCGTTATCAGCTTTTCCTACCAGTTTCAGTTCATTATCACTACGGATAATCTCGTCAAGTAATTCCAGAATTCTTTCGTTATCGTCGGCTATCGCCACTCTGATTGCTTCCATTCTTCTATTCCTCCTATCACTGGTATTGCAATACATCGTGCATATATTGTAAAAATAATTATAATTTTACATTTTACGGAGTTCAAGAAATTCATGTCGTAAAATCAATCTATCTAACGAGATTTTCACTGTTTTTTCAACATATCTTCCAAAATAATTCCATAACCTTTTGTCGGATTATTGACAAAGACGTGGGTTACTGCGCCTACAAGTTTTCCATTCTGCAGGATTGGACTGCCACTCATTCCCTGCACGATTCCCCCGGTTTTATCCAGAAGTTCCGGATCAGTCACAGCAATCTCCAGACGCTTATTGATCTCTGACGCCTTTCTGTCTATCTCCGTGATCTGTACATGATATTCTTTCACACATCCATCTACCGCGCACCGGATCAATGCATTTCCCTCTTCGATTTCGTCTTTTCCTGCTACTTTTACAGGCTCTGCATTACGAAAAAGTGTATCCACCCGATCCAGTTCTCCATAAATGCCCTGCTCTGTATTTTCTGTAATACTTCCCAGCATATTATAGCTGTTATATACAATAATCCCTTCCATACCTCCAGGGTATCCTTCTGTTCCTTTCTGCACATCCTGAATACTGGTGGAATAAAGTACGCCCCTGGATATTTTCAGCAGCTCTCCCGTATCGGTATCATGAATCCCATGTCCCAGTGCGCCAAAAGTACTGTCCGCCGTCAGATAAGTGATTGTTCCAAGTCCCTGAGCATTATCTCTTACCCATATTCCCAGTTTATAATCATCCACACTGCACTCAACAGCTCTCATCCGTATATTGATCTTCTGATTTTTCCGTCTGACTTTCAATACTATCTCCGGCTGCTCCAGAGATTTCACGGCTGCGATCAGCTCTGATTTATTTCTGATTTCATCGTCTCCCACACCGACAATATAATCCCCTTCTTTCACCAGATGAGCTGCCGGCTCATGCTTCTCCCCATCTTTATCTTCTACCGCCTCTGTTCCAAGCACCATAACCCCATCTGTCTCCAGATAAATTCCCACCGGCATTCCGCCTGGGATTACCATGGTTTCTGACGGTTCAGCAGCAACTTCACGTTCCAGATTACTCTGTTGTAACTGTAGCAGACAGTAACTTCCACCTACGCTGACTGACAGCACCAGTATCATGATAAGAATTCTTCTGTACCAGAATTTACGCATATCCATCCTCCCATTCAAAAATCATCGAATAATTGAGTAGGTATTAACCTACTCGATGTGCAATCAATGTCATCTCGCCTATCGGCTTATTGCACAAAAAAGCAGGCACTTTCGTACCTGCTTATTATGCGTCTCTATATTATTTTTTATTCTTTACAGTATTGGACTTTACCATAGATTTCATTTCACGGGCGCTCATCCGTACCGTTTCTGTAATCTCAGCTCCTCCAAGTATACGTGCCAGTTCATCTACACTTTCTTCTTCAGATAGTTTGCGGATCTCTGTTCTTGTCACGCCTCCATCTACTGTCTTCTCAATCAGATAATGCTGGTCTGCCTGGGCTGCGATCTGCGCCAGATGGGTAATGCAGATCACCTGATGGTTCCTGCCGATCACTGCCATCTTCTCAGAAACCTTCTGTGCTGTCCGTCCACTGATACCCACATCGATTTCATCAAAGATCAGCGTCTCGATCTCATCCCGGTCTGCCATTACTGTCTTAATCGCAAGCATGGTTCTGGAAAGTTCGCCGCCAGACGCCACTTCCGCCAATGGCTTCACAGGCTGTCCGGGATTCATAGAAATCAGAAATTCCACATCATCTACGCCATCTGCCGTATAATCTGCTAATTTATCAAAATGAATCTGGAACTGTACCTCTGCAAAATTCAGATCCTTGAGTTCCGTCTCAATCGCTTTTTCTAACTGTAATGCCTGTGCTTTACGTTCATTGCTAAGCTGCTCTGACGCCGTCTCCAGTTCCTGTCTGCGCTGCTTTAATTCTTTCTGCAGCTGCGCCAAATAACTGTCATAATCCTGCAGCTTCTGCAGACGCTCTTCCTTTTCTTCACAATAAGCTAAAATCTCCGGTATCGTATTTCCATAACGAGTCTTCATATGATTGATCGTATCCAGACGTTCTTCTGTCTCATGATACTCTTCATCTGAAAATTCCAGTGAAGACTGATACTCTGCAAGCTCCCTGTTAAAATCATTCAACAGACCATCCAGTTCCACAAGCTGCTCCGATAATTCTGCCGCCTTATCATCATACCTGGAAGCGTCAATCATACAGCGAATTGCACGGCTGATCATGTCGCTTGCATTATCTCCGGACATTCCACCTGTACATTCATATGCCTCAGATGCATTTTCCAGGATATTACGTGCCGAATTCATCCGCTTATAGTCAGCTTCTAACCGTTCATCTTCGCCTGGAATAAGCTCTGCTGCCCGGATCTCCTGGATTTCAAATTCCAGAAACGAGACCTCTTTCGCACGTTCTCCCTCATCCAGATTCGCCTGCTCCCATTCTTTTTTACTGTCCCGGTAATTCTTATATGCAGTCTTTACATCTGCCGAAAGTTCCTGTATCTTCTTTCCGCCAAAGGCATCCAGTATCTGAAGCTGGTTCTTCTTATAGAGAAGCGACTGATGCTCGTGCTGACCATGAATATCAATCAAAATCCCTGCCGCCTGTTTCAGAAGTGACATCGTTACTGTCTCTCCATTGATCCTGCATGTGCTGCGTCCATCCATTAGCCGCCTGGTCAGAACGACTGCTCCTTCTTCCGGATAAATATCAAGCGCGGCAAGCTTTGTAAGCTCTCGTTCTTCCGGAAGAAAAGTTAATTCCACCAATCCATACTGCGCGCCTTTACGCAGAATATCCTTACTGTATCTTCCCCCAAGTGCCAGATTGACCGATCCCAGAAGTATCGACTTACCGGCACCGGTCTCACCTGTCAGTATATTTAAGCCCGGGCCAAACTCCACTTCGCTTTCATCAATCAGAGCCAGATTCTTCACATGTAAACTTTGCAGCATAGTTCCTCCTACAATATTCCACTACAATCCCGCCGTGTTCTACAATACGATTTTACTGATTTTGTCCATGATTTTTACCGCATCATCCGTTGAACGGATCACGCACATGATCGTATCATCACCTGCAATACTGCCTACAACTTCATTCCATTTCAAAGAATCAATCGCGGCACATACCGCCATCGCCATACCTGATACCGTCTTGATCACCAGAATATTCTGTGCCATATCCATAGACACATAACCATCCCGCAGGATACGAATATATTTTTCGTTCATCTCTGTCTCTACAGTCTGATGAACTGCATATTTCTGCCTGCCACCCTCATACGGAACTTTCGTAAGCTTCAGATCACGAATATCTCTGGATACCGTTGCCTGTGTCACTTTAAACCCTTCCTGATTCAGATATTCTGCCAGTTCCTCCTGCGTCTCTATATGATATTTGTTAATCAATTCTATAATCTTCGCATGCCTGTTGATCTTCATATCCTAGTTTCCTTTCATTTTTCTGCGCAATATCTCTAAAAATCCAACTTTGCTCAGTTTCATAAGTTTTGTGATCATCGCAGATCTTCGGATCGTAACGGTCTGCCCTGTAACAATCTCTCTGGTATCCGTTCCGTCAAAGGATATATACACTTCCTCTGATCTGCATGTCTGCCTTCTCCGATCTCAATCCTTATCTCATCCTCTGCCGACAACACAATACTGCTAGTATTAAGCGCATGAGAACAAATTGGCGTAATCACGATCAGCGATGCTGTCGGCTCCACAATCGGTCCGCCCGCTGACAGATTATATGCCGTCGAACCTGTCGGCGTGGAAATCACAATGCCATCTGCCTCATAGGAATTGAGCAATGTCCCATTGACATACACATTAAAATGAATAATCCGAAGATTACCTTTTCTGGATAATACGATATCATTCAGTGCTACATTTTCCCCGCCATCATCAAAGATACCGTCTAACATCATGCGGTCCTCAAGCATATAATGTCCGGACAAAATCTGATCCAGTGATTCTTCAATACGGTCTACTTCTATTTCGGTAAGATAACCAAGGGTTCCCATATTAATGCCCATGATCGGAACTTCTTTTTTCAGAAGTCTTGCCACGCCGATCAGAGTACCATCACCTCCGATGACAATTGCACAGTCAACATCCTTCGGTATGGAATCCGCCGTCATATCCTTCCATGCATCTTCACAGAGAGTGCAACTCTTTCCACGCGCTTCCAGAAGTGCTTTCACACGCCCTGTTACCTGTCCGTCTTTATCTTTGCCTTCGTTCGTTACTACAAAAAATCGTTCCATGTCTGTTCTGTCTTTCCTCTATTTTGCCAACGTATTAAACGCGTCATCGACAGTTTTCTCTGTATCTGCATACCCGGTGATCTGTCCGGTCTCAGCATCTGATTTTTCCAGATGAATCAAATATTCGATATTGCCTTCCGGACCACGTATCGGTGAAAAATCCAGATTCAGAATATCAAATCCGATGGAAAGTGCATAATCCTTTACCATCTCAATTACCTCAATATGAGTACTCTTCTCTCGTACCACACCTTTTTTACCAACCTTCTCACGACCAGCTTCAAACTGTGGTTTGATCAGTGCCACAATCTGACCGTGTGCACGCAGATAATTATGGATCGGAAGCAGTACTTTAGTCAGAGAAATGAAAGATACATCAATAGACGAAAAGTCGATTGGTTCTCCCAGATCTTCCGGTAATACATAACGGATATTGGTCTTCTCCATGCATACCACACGCTCATCCTGTCTGAGCTTCCACGCAAGCTGTCCACGTCCCACATCGATGGCAAACACCTTGACCGCTCCATTCTGCAGCATACAATCTGTAAAGCCTCCGGTCGACGATCCCACATCGGTACACACCTTGCCTTCTACCGATACATCAAAGTTCTGAATTGCCTTTTCAAGCTTCAGACCGCCCCGGCTTACATATGGAAGTGTGTGTCCCTTAATCTCAATCGATACATCATCCGAAAATGACGTTCCTGCTTTATCTTCTCGTTCTCCATCAACAAATACATTGCCTGACATGATAATTGCTTTCGCCTTTTCTCTTGACTCTGCCAAATTGCGTTTTACCAGTAATACGTCCAATCGTTCTTTCATACTAACTCCTGTACTTTCTGATCTGTACTCAGATCATTTATTTTTTTCTGTGGATCAGCTGAGTAAGCAGCCATTCCAAATAATCATTTCTTACAGGCAGACTCTTTAAGAGCTCAATTGCCTCTACAGATTCCTTCTCTACGATTTTTTCTGCCTTATCAATGCCGAGAAGTGTCACATACGTGGTCTTCTCGTTCTTCTCATCACTGTGGATTGGTTTGCCCAGCACTTCTGCTGTACTTGTAACATCCAGTATATCATCCTGAACCTGAAAGGCAAGTCCAACCTTAGATGCCACCTTTTCAATCAATGCAATACTTTCATCATCCGCACCTGCAAGTGTTGCGCCGATCATCATAGAACTTTCCAGCAAAGCACCTGTCTTCAGTGCATAAATAAAATCAAGCACATCCTTATCCACCGCATGCCCGGTCTCTTTTACATCCACTACCTGACCGCCAAGCATTCCATAGATTCCCGCTTTATTACCAAGAATCTTCATAGCTTTACCAATCTGTAATGCCTTTTCCGGATATTCATCAAATGCTGCTGCAGCTGTCTCAAACGCATAGTTGAGCAATGCATCTCCCGCAAGGATTCCCATATCCTCACCATAGACCACGTGGGTTGTCTTTCTTCCACGGCGCAGTTCATCATCATCCATGGCCGGCAGATCATCGTGTACCAGTGAATAAGTATGTATCATCTCCTGCGCTGCCATAAACGGCTCTATTACCTTTTCTGTTCCACCAAACAATCGGTAAGTCTCCTGCATCAGCATCGGACGCAGACGCTTGCCTCCCGCCATCAGACTGTATTCCATAGCATCCATGATAATCCTCTGATAACCGTTCTGCTCCGGAAGATAAGACTTTAATATCTCCTCAATCTCTTTGACCTTTTCATCACGTAACTCTGCGTAATTAGAACTCATGTATATTCCCCTCCTCATCCAGTATCTGAATCTGTTTTTCTATTCTCTCTATCTTATCATTACAGGTTTTTAACAGATCAATTCCTTTATGATACTTCTTAAATGTCTCCTCCAGAGAATTCTCTTCCTCCATATCATTCAGAATCTGATCCAGTTCCATAAGCACCTCATCAAGCGTGCACTCCTGTTCATTCTGATTATCTTGTTCCCTATTCATAACGTTCCTCCTGGACTCCTGTCACTTCTGCCTCAATTCTTCCATCTGCAACATAAATCGTTATGGCATCGCCTGTCTGTACCTGCCCAATGCTCCGAATCGATCCTTTTCTGCCATCTGTCTCCTGCTCTGCAAATGCATAACCCTGATTAAGCTTATCTAACGGTGACAGACCTTTCAGACGTTCTTTCCGAAGTTCCAGCTGATGTCTGCTCATCTTAAGCTTCTGATCCATCAAGGCTTTGATTCTGTCAGATACATCTGCAATATGCTGTCTCCGTTCTCGCAGCATCGTCTCCGGATGCAGATAATTCAATCTCGTGCGAAGCTTTTCTACTTTCATATGATACAACTCCAGGCGCTGATACATAATCCGGTTCATCTTCTGCCTGCAGCTCCTCAAGCTTTCCTGAAACTGATAATAGTCCCATACTGCAAGTTCCGCAGCAGCAGATGGTGTCGGTGCACGAAGATCAGCCACATAATCAATGATCGTCGTATCCGTCTCATGTCCCACCGCTGAGATCACGGGAACACTGCATTCAAACACAGCCCTCGCCACTTCTTCTTCGTTAAACGCCCACAGATCCTCGATAGATCCGCCTCCGCGTCCCACGATCATCAGATCTACACCGTAATGCTCCAGCGCATGGATTCCACGGACAACACTCTCCTTTGCGCCCTCTCCCTGCACCTGCGCAGGGTACAGAATCAATTGCACATAGGGATTCCTTCTGGCTGTAATATTCATAATATCCCGGATTGCTGCACCGGTCGATGCCGTTACCACGCCGATTGTCTTCGCATATGCCGGAATCTCCTGCTTATACTCCGGGGCAAACATCCCCATCTCTTCCAGCTCTTTCTTTAACATCTGGAATTTCTCATACAATACGCCTTCTCCATCCAATCGGATCTCCTTTGCATAGAGCTGATATGCTCCTGCACGCTCATAGATGCTGACTGCACCAAAGACGACCACCTGCTGTCCATCCCGCATATGAAAAGAGAGCCCGCCGCGCTGCCCCGCAAACATCACGCAGGCAATCGTTCCAGACTCATCCTTCAAGGAAAAATATATATGTCCCGATGTGTGATACTTACAGTTCGAGACTTCGCCTTTTACATAGATACGGTTCAGCATGAAATCCTGGGTAAACATATTTCTGATGTATGCATTTACCTGTCTGACTGTATACACATTCGTCATGCTCATACTCCCATCATTTTATGATTCTGGCAAGAACACCATTCACAAATGACGGACTGTCTTCACCGCCATATCTCTTAGCCAGTTCCACTGCTTCATTGATCGCTACAGATACCGGCACATCTTCATCCATCTTCATCTCATACACAGCAAGACGCAGAATTGACAGATCCGCCTTATTCATGCGGACCGTTTTCCATCCTGTCGTATGCTCATTGATCAATTTATCAAGCTCCGGCACTTTCGCCGCAATCTTCTTCGCCTTCTCACCAATGTATGCTCTGTCTTTCTCATCATCGATCCCTGTCTGCTCAAAGTACAGATCGATCTGTTCATCTAATTCTTCCGGCGGATAGAACTCTGTGCCGAAAATCACTCTCAATATATGTTCTCTCTGTTCTGTTCTTCTCACTTATACTTCCTCCGGTACATCCACTCCGGCAATGCGGATATTTACATCAGCAACTGTAAGTCCTGTCATATTCTCAATCGCTGACTTCACTTTTTCCTGTACTTTACCGCATATCTCTACCAGACCGTATCCGTACAGCACGTTCATCGTGAGTGTCACTGTTACGATTCCTTCCAGCACTTCTACTTTTACGCCTCTTGCAGGAGACTTCATACCAAGCTTGCCCATAATCTCCTTTGTCATGCCGCCAAGAGAAGCTACGCCTTCTACCTCCATAGCTGCGAATGCTGCAATAGAAGCTACAACTTCATCCGCAATCTTTACTTCACCGATGCTCTCATCTTTCTGAATTGTATATATATTTCTTTCTTCTTTTCCCATATCAATAAACCTCCTGTTGGATGTATGTCATATGTCACACTAAGATTATAACAAATTTATTCATAAATGCAAACGATAAGTTCACAGATACGATGCAGATTACAGCAAGATTAAGAACGTCCGAACTCAGACAGCTCCAGCCCCTCGTTACGATCCAGCACCATGCGGATGCTCCAGTCATTAACAAAAAGTAACAGCGGTCTGTCTTTCAGGTCTTTGATCTTCTTCATATCAGAAGTTCCCTTAATCTTATCCAAATCGATATCCTCATTCTCAATCCAACGGATATGCTCGTAAGGAAGTGTATCCAGACGAATTTCTACATTATATTCATTTTCCAGACGATACTTCAATACATCAAACTGCAGTACGCCGACTACTCCGACGATAATCTCTTCCATACCGGTATTGTATTCCTGGAAGATCTGGATCGCACCTTCCTGTGCGATCTGGTTGATTCCCTTAATAAACTGCTTTCTCTTCATAGTATCAACCTGACGCACTCTTGCAAAATGCTCCGGTGCAAATGTCGGAATGCCTTCGTACGCAAATTTCTTAGAGGATGCTGTCAGTGTATCTCCAATCGAGAAAATACCAGGGTCAAAGACACCGATAATATCTCCTCCGTATGCATTCTCGATGATCTTACGCTCACTCGCCATCAGCTGCTGTGGCTGTGACAGACGTACTTTCTTCCCCCCCTGGATATGCCACACTTCCATTCCGGCTTCAAATGCACCGGAACAGATACGCATAAATGCGATACGGTCTCTGTGTGCTTTATTCATATTAGCCTGAATCTTAAATACAAATGCAGAAAAGTCCGGCTCCTCCATTGGATCGATAATGCCCTGATCAGATTTTCTCGGAAGCGGTGATGTAGTCATGTCCAGGAAATGCTGAAGAAATGTCTCCACACCAAAGTTGGTCAGTGCGGATCCGAAAAATACCGGCGACAGTTCTCCCTTGCTTACCAGCTCCATATCAAATTCCGCTCCTGCTCCGTCCTGTAGCTCAATCTCTTCCAATAACTGTTCCATCTGCCCATCTTCCAGTAATGTCTCCACTTCCGGATCGTCCAGGCTGATCTTGCGCACGGTTCCCTGTGTTGTACCCTTTCTGGTGTCGGAGAACAACTCGATCTCTTTCTCATTACGGTCATACACACCCTTGAATCTCTTACCGGAACCAATCGGCCAGTTCACCGGACATGTAGCAATACCAAGCTCATTTTCAATATCATCTAACAGTTCAAAGGTATCCATTGCCTCTCGATCCATCTTATTGATAAATGTAAAGATCGGAATATGGCGCATGGTACATACCTTAAACAGCTTACGTGTCTGTGCCTCAACACCCTTGGATGCATCGATAACCATCACTGCTGAATCCGCAGCCATCAATGTACGATAGGTATCTTCTGAGAAGTCCTGATGTCCCGGTGTATCCAGAATATTGATGCAATATCCGTCATAGTTAAACTGAAGTACGGAAGACGTTACGGAAATACCACGTTCCTTCTCGATCTCCATCCAGTCAGATACTGCATGCTTCGCGGTCGCTTTACCCTTAACACTTCCTGCCTGATTGATTGCTCCTCCGTAGAGAAGAAACTTCTCTGTCAGAGTCGTCTTACCGGCATCCGGATGGGATATGATCGCAAACGTCCTTCTCTTTTTTATCTGTTCTTTTATCTCATTTGTAAGTTCTGCCATAACTGCAACACTCCTGCATTTCCTTATTTTCAATCTTAGTTTAATCCTAGTTTCAGCCTTAAAATCCGTCTCGTAATTTTACGCTGTTTTTTAGTATATCATAAGATTCAAAAATCTACAATCACAGGTTTACCCTCTGGCGAACTTTCTTACGAATCATAAGACCTGCCAGCAACAGAACTCCTGTTCCTGCAAGCACCCATACCCAGATTGGTATATCCCTCACATCATAGCATCGGACGCTGATCCACATTTGGTTGATTTCCTGATTCTGTGTATCATCAAAATTCAGCATGATCGATGATCTGGAAATAGCGTCCTGATCCGGATACTGTGCAAACAACTGTCGGTCCACCTGATCAGTCGGTGCATGGATCACATATTCTCCTTCTGTCCCTTCTCCTGAGAAGAAATAACTCAGGTCATACGGTGTCACATCCGTCTCATCATCCTCAGCGCCGTAACACCAGTCTGCATATTCAAAAATCCGTGGGTCATTACCGCCGGCAATCACCGATGTATATCCTACATAATTCATATTACGGATCACATTGTCCGGTCTGGATGTAAAATTAATAAATGCTTCTGCTGCCTGCCGCTTTGCAGCGTCGCCATGAACTCCACTCTTTAACATCACCCAGCCGTCAAAATAAATATTCGTTGCCTCTTCCGGTACCGCAAATTCCAGTGGAAAATCATCCTCGTCTGCCTGATCCAGTGTATACACCCCATCGCCTGACCACTGAAGATTAGCCACTACCTTTCCGGTGATCATATCTGCCTTACCAGAATCTGACTCAAAGGAGAATGCATTCTTCTTCACATCCTGAAGATATTCCTGCACTTCTGCAATGGTCTCCGGTGACGCATCATTCATTTCTTTTTCCAGATTATCATGGTAATTCGGGTCATTCTTAAATGCATCTGATGTTAAAAGATCTGATTTTAAAGCTCCCAGTGCCGCAAAATAAGAATCCCTCACATTGTCCTTGATCGTAATCTGACTTTTATACTTTGGATCATCCAGAATCTTCCAGCTGGAAGCCTCTTCTCTGGTCACCTCTTCCGGATTATATACAATACCGGTCAGTCCCCACATATAACCTGCAGCGTATTTACTCCAGGATTCTCCATCTACTTTGCTGTTATCATATACCGATTTAATATATGGGGATACTCCATTAATATAGTAGTTCTCCGGATCGGAAGTATCGAAAAAATGATCTGACAGAGGTTCCAGTCTTCCCTCTTTCATCAGCTTCATGATCATATATTCGGAAGGACATATCAGATCATAAGTATCTCCCAGTGTCAGCATATTATACAGATCCTCATTGGTTCCATAGGTCGAATACTCCACCTTTACGTGAATACCATAAGTCTCGTAATACCAGTCCTCAAAATCCTCCACCATAGAATTCTCACCGATGATGTCTCCACTCTCCAGATCAATGGTATCCTCTTCGTCCCAGTCACCCTCATCCAGATACTCTTCCCAGTTACTGATTCTAAGTGTCACTGTCTTTTCATTTGTTGCTTTTTTATCTGCTTTTTTATCATCTGCAGCCTTTACCTGCATACCACCAGACAAAGTAAGACCAAGGCTCAGAATTAATCCAAAGATAATGCTGCTCTTTATTCCTGATTTCATTCCTGCCATCATGATCCTCTCCTTTCTGCCCTGTGAGACCGTATATTCATAATCAATACCAGTAGCACAACACACACAAATATTACTGTAGAAAGTGCCCATAGTGCTGTCTTGATATTGGTCTGCGCACCCTTGGTTGCATTTACCACATAGGTACTGATCGTATCAAAGGTTGCCGGCTTCGTGTAAGTTGCCACAAAATAATCATCCAGCGACAGCGTTACAGACAACGCAAATCCGGATACGATACCTGGCATGATCTGTGGAATCACAACCCTGGTAAGTGCCGTAAACGGTGTTGCCCCAAGATCCAACGCCGCCTCATAGATACTGGAATCCATCTGTTTTAGCTTCGGAATCACCGACAAGAATACAAACGGCGCACAAAGTGTCACATGTCCTGCTACCAGCGGAATAAATGTGTCCTTGCTGATTCCAAGTACCACTACCAGTAAGATACAGATAGAAAATCCGGTCACTACATCCGCATTCACTACCGGAATCTGATTCAATGTATTTAACATAGCTGCGGTTCTCTTCTTAGAATAGAAAGAACCGATGGCCCCTACTGTTCCAAGTATCGTTGCCAGTGCCGATGCTCCCAGTGCCAGTGCAATGGTTCCTGTGATCATATTCACCAGCTCCGGTGTTGAAAATAACGTCACATAGTTATGCATGGAGAATCCACGGATTGCCCCAATATTCGTTGATTTCGTAAAACTGTAGACTGCCAGCACAAGAATCGGCAGATACAGAAATGCGAGCACAAGTCCTATAAATATCATTTTTCCAGTCTTTTTCATTACAGCAAGGAACCTCCTCTCGCATTTTCATCTTCCTGCCCTCCGCCAAGCAGTGTAAACAGACAGATAATTGCCAGAAGTACCAGTGCGATCATCGATCCGCCATGCCAGTTGTATGCAGAGAAATAACTTCCTATCAGGCTGCCCATAATATAAGTGCTGTTATACAGCATATCCAGTACTACATAGTTGGTCATTGCCGGGAGAAACACCATTGATACGCCGCTGATGATTCCCGGAACGGATAATGGCAATGTCACTCTTAAGAATGCCTGCATCTCTCCCGCCCCCAGGTCCCTTGCTGCTTCCAGCAGCGAGCCATCCAGACGGGATATGGTCGTATAGATCGGTAATATCATAAACGGAAGAAAATCATAAGTCATACCAATAACCGTATTCAGAAATGGGTGATATGCAAGATTTCCTTCGATAAATGTCAGAATCTCTTTCAACGCGGTAATACGCAGGGAGAAATTGATCCACATCGCATCACAAATAAAAGCAGAATCACCGTCTTAGACTTCCATTTGCTGATTGCCAGAATATATGCTGTTGGATAAGCCAAAAGCAGACAGACTACTGTCGTCACGATTGCCACGCCAAAGCTGTAAAACAACGTGCCAAGTGTATTAGGATTGGTAAAAAATCCCACCAGATTCATAACCGTAAACTCGCCCTGTCCATTGGTAAATGCATAATACACAAGTACCAGCAGCGGCATTGCTACAAACAGCAGCAAGAATATAGCATACGGTATTCCCAGTGTTTTTCTGGAAAATGTTCTTCTGTGCATTTTGCGTTCCTCCTACCTTTTTACTGTAAATTTCATTTTGTCAACCGGCATGATCAGCCCCACCTGGTCATCCATATTCCACAGGTATTCATCATCCACAACAAAATCATGCTCCAGATCCGTATGAATGACATAGCTATAGTGATCTCCCTCGTAGATCAGATTACTGATATATCCCTGTACCAGTCCTTCCTCCTGCTCATCTGTCATACGGATATCCCTCGGCTGGATTGCTGCTGTCACACGGATCTTTCTGGTGTCAATCTCTATGCCATTAGAATCTACCAGATCACCATCTTCATCAAAATAACTGCCCTTAATAATATCAGTCAGACTCACATCCAGAACATTATCATTGTATTCCAGTTCTTTATTCTTATTAATCTCAACCTTAAAGAAGTTGGTGTGATCTTCTGTTATCATCAGATGGATATTGTCAGGCTCCACTGTAATGCCCACGCGCTGACCTACCTTCGCCACATTGACTGACTGAGCTACGATCTCATTTTTACCGGACTCGATCGTAATCTCATAATGCATTCCCTTAAAGATCACAGATGTCACCGTACCACGGATCGTTCCATTTTCAGGAGCAACGATCTGCACATCCTCCGGTCTCACGACTGCTGTAATGTGTGTACCTTCCTTCATATCATCCACACAGACAAATTCGCCACCGCAGAAACGAGCTTTCAACTTTCCTGTTACAATTCCGTTAAAGATATTACTCTCTCCGATAAAATCTGCTACGAATGCATTGATCGGCTCATTATAAATGTCTTCCGGTGTGCCGATCTGTTGCATCTTACCTTCCGACATAACCACAATCTTATCTGACATGGTAAGTGCCTCTTCCTGGTCATGGGTTACGTAGATAAACGTAATACCAAGCTCTCTGTGCATGGCTTTCAGTTCTAACTGCATCTCCTTACGCATCTTCAGATCCAGTGCGCCAAGAGGCTCATCCAGAAGCAGAATCTGCGGTTCATTGACAACCGCTCTTGCAATTGCCACACGCTGCTGCTGACCTCCGGACAGTGTACTCACGCTCCGGTTCTCAAATCCTTCCAGATCCACAAGTTCCAATGCTTTCTTAACCTTTTTTACAATTTTACTCTTTGGTGTGTTTTTCTGCTTCAATCCAAATGCGATATTGTCAAAAATATTCATATGCGGAAATAATGCATAACGCTGAAAAACCGTATTGATCGGCCGCTTATTCGGCGGCAATTCTGTGATCGACTTTCCATTTAACAGAATCTCGCCTCCTGATGGAATATCAAATCCTGCGATCATGCGGAGCGTCGTTGTCTTGCCGCATCCTGATGGCCCAAGAAATGTAATGAACTCACCCTGTTTTACCTCCAGATTAAAGTCGGAAACTGCAGTAAATCCATCCTCATATGTTTTGGTAATATGTTTTAATTCAATGATATTCTTTGTGTTCTCCATCTTTATCCCCCATTCTGCTTTCTCTAAAAATTAGGTGGTGTACTAACCCATATGAATTTTGCCGGCCTGCTGCCCGGGTTCTCGATCCAGTGTTTCTCCTTTGCAGGATAATAAAAACTGTTTCCCGCTTTTACCTGATAGACCTTCTCTCCCAGATGCAGCTTCACTCTTCCCGAAATAAGATACCCGAATTCCTCACCGCTGTGCGGTTTATCTTCATCCAGTCGCTGATGCGGCGCAATCGTCACAAGAAGCGGCTCCATCTGATACTTCTGTGCTGTCGGCACGATCCATTGTATCTGATTACCGACATCATCAACCTTTTCAAAAAATCCATTTTCAGAAAAAACGATCTGTTCTTCTTCTGTCTCTTTAAAGAAATCTGATGCCGTTGTTCCCAGACATTCAATCAGATCCAGCAGCGTTCCTACTGACGGTGATACCTGTCCCCGTTCAAGCTGGGAAATGAATCCCTTGGTAAGCTCTGTTCTGTCTGCCAATTCCTGCTGTGTCAGTCCGTTCTGATTGCGCAGATCTTTAATCTTTCTCCCGATATGTTCATTCACGTATTCCAGTTCCATACCGTTCCTTCTTTCCTTTTGTAACTTTTATTTTGAATCACAATATTTCTAAACCCAAAATATGTTTTCACTAAACTTTCACACGATTCTGATTATACTACTAATAAACTTTTTGTCAATTATTTCCATCATAATTCTTGTTAAAAATACGTTAAAAAGTCCCTGAACATCACTCTTCTGATCTTCAGAGACTTTCTGGTCTTTCTCATTGCTTTTCCAACTCGTTTTTTAATTTAATTTTCTGTTGCTGCAACCGGATTAATTACAATATTTTCTGCTGCTACTCCCGTCTTTCTGGTAACAATATCCTCAATCTGCGCCCGGTTCGCCTCAGACAGTTCTGCCGCACTGACTACCACGTCTGCCCCATCAGAAGTAAGACTTACCACTGCTTCTTTGAACCCTTTCGACGCCAGCATTGTCTCTGCTGCCGCTTCTTTTTCCGCCAGATCTGTCATCAAAAGGAGCTGATCCACTGCCTCCTGCTTCTGCGCATCACTGAGATTCTTATTATCAATGATTTCCATCAGGGATTCTTTGTTCTTTGCCCGCACCTGTTCTCGGGTTACCTTTGCTTCTGCCACCACTGCGCTGGCATCGCCACTGGTCAGAACTGCTTCACCCGGCGTTCCATCCACGGTACCATCTTCCTCATTATCATTGCTCTTAATATCTCCATTTGCTGCCGACAGATCTTCCTCCGAAATATCCAGAAGCTCCATATTAGCAAGGTCACTGCTGGTCTCCTTAGACTGATTCTTCCCTCCCAGCAATTTGCCGGAATAATTCAGATATCCTGCTGCTGCGATCATAATTGCAAGTCCCGCGATCACCAGTTGATTTCTCCGCACCCTATGCTTCACACTACTTTCCTCCTTGCGATGAATTTAATTACGTTTCATTACCTTTATTTTATGCGTGTCTATCTCGAATAATGCCTGAACGGCTTCTATAATATTCTCTACTGCCACCGGATCATCACCACCTTCTGCTATTACGATGACTCCGGCCACCTCCGGTGTCAGTTCTTTTGTCACATAAGGCGCTCCCTGGCTGCTTTCACCACCATCATAGATTGCTGTCTGGGAACTCCGACTCTGAATCGTACTTCTGCTGCCACCCTGACTGTCTGACTCCTTCACTGACTCACTCTCCGACTCACTGTCTGCGCCAAGAATCTTTTCTGAAGAAGATGCCATGGTGATCATAACCTCTGTCTGTCCTACCCCATGTACTTCCGACAGAACCTTTGCCAGTTTCTGTTCCAAATAATCTGCATATGTTTCCGCGTTACCATTTCCGGCCATTTCATTTGAAGTATTATCCGATGGATCTTTCGTTTTACCGGAATGCATTAATCCCGTTTCCGCATCACCCTCCCCAGAGAACGGCACTGCAATTACCAACAAAAGAATGCCTGTAAGCAGTATAATCAGTAGACGGTCTTTTCTATGACACAGATCCTTACATTTCCCGACAAGCTTTTTCCAGTCTATCTTCGGTATCTGCTTCTTATCTTCCAATCCGAATCTCCCCCACTTCTATCCGCCCTGCTTCTGTTTGCTCCTCTTCTGATTCTTCCAGACTTTTCTCCACATCTTCCTCCTCAAGTTCTGCTGACTTTGTCTCAATCTGCTCCACCATCTCTGTATACTTTTTTTCAGCTTCAGTCATGAATCCTGTCGTATCTGTTCCAAATATCCGAAACACCGGAACAAGCATAAAAAGAATCAGAACGATTCCCGTGTACAGCCTGATATACTTCTGGTACTGTTTTCCAGCCGCAAGCTGCATAATCACCGAAATCAGTACCATCACATATGCAATCTGGCGAACCCACTCATATAATTTTTCCATTTAATCCCTCATCACATTCCTGTTGTATAGCTCACAATAGCAACCGTCACCAGAAATAAAATCCCGGTAACAAAGATACAATTCATAAGCATCTTGCAGCCTTCGCCTACACCACTGATGCATTCTATGATTCTTTTATCCGATACAGGCTGGACCAGTGCTGCTGCAAGCTTGTACCCAAGTGTGATCACCGCAAGCTGCAATAATGGTGCAAAACAGAGTACAAGACACAGGAACATTCCAACGATACCGATACTGTTTTTTATCAGCACAGCGGTGCCAAGGGCAACCTCTGCCGTACCGCCAAGCAGATCTCCTACCCCCGGAACCATCTCCATTCCTCTTGTCACTGCACTTCGTTTCACAGTATCAATTGCCGGTCCAAGCATCCCCTGTATCACATTTAACCCGATCATGCCACCCATCAGAGTCTTAAGTCCCCAGCCGATTGCCGTCTCCAGAAGCTCTGCAAATTTAGACAGATAATCTTCTGACTGCAAGCTGTTCATCACCCTTATTATCACATACATATGAATTCCCGGCACGATCAGATGAAGCAGCAGCTCTTCAATTACTACAATAAGAATAATCGCAAGATGATAAAATGCAAGGGAACTGATGCTTCCCTTCGCGACTGTAACTGTTGCAAAGTACACCGGATACAACACCTTCATAAAACCTGTCAACGTATGCACTCCATTTGCCATCCATTCCGATGCTGCCTGAAATGATGCCAGACAGATTCCCATCACAAGAAGATAGATCATATAAAAGCTAATCTGTGACACCTGCCTGGTCTGAAATATATCAGAAAAACCGATGAATACTGCTGATGCAATCGCCAAAAGAATCAGATATAAAATGCTTTTTCTGTTCACCTCCCAAGCTCCGAATATCCTCTCCCGTAGCATTTCTTTTATAGCATCTCGTCCAACATCCGTATTTCCCATCATAATCTGTCTGACCGCATCCGCAAATTCCATCCTTTCCTGTGGAAAAAGGTCTTCCATCATCCGATCAATATCTGTAAAATCCATTGATTCCAACAGTTCCATATTCTGCGTCTTGTCTGATATCTGCACGTCTTCAGTCTCACTGGCATATACTATACCCATACTCTCCGCTTTTTCCTGCCACCACAAGGCTGCTATCACCGTCATCGCCAACATACTTATTCTTACCAGAAGAATTCTCCCGTATGAGCTCTGTTTTTTCATGTCAGGAATTCTCCGATTGCCTGTAGTACCATCAACAGTATCGGAACGCTTAATACCATAATTAACAGTTTTCCGAACATTTCAATCTGTACTGCAACCGTCTGATATCCAGCATCCTTACATATACTCGAAGCAAGCTCTGCTGCATATGTGATTCCGATCATTTTCAACATTGTGCGAATATAAACTCCATCTAATCCTATGGTATCTCCAATCTCACGCACAGTATCCACCAATACTTCCAACTGTCCAAGTACTGCTGTGAAAATCAGCACACTCACTCCCAGCGCAATATATGTACTGTATTCTGTTTTTCCACCCTTAAACTGCACCGCCAGAAGTACACCCGCCACTCCCAGTACTGCAACCTGCAGCATATTCATATACATCCCCCATTTCCACATCTATTACAGATAAAATTTCGAATCGACATATCTCCCGTAGTAGTCTAACACTGCTCAGAGGGAAAACAGATCCCGTATGGATTCAAACAGATCATAAATATATGGCACGATCCAGAATAATACCAGAATCAGTCCTGCAAGACTCGTCAGAAATGCCTGTTCTTCTCTTCCACTATGCTTCAACACCTGTCCCAGTACTGACACCAGAATACCCACCGCCGCTATCTTAAATATCAGATTTACCCCCATGTATCCTCCTCTTATATCAGCATCACCGCAATCAGAATACCGCCGATCACTCCCAGACTACGATACAGCTTTTTCTTTTCACCAAGCATCGACTGTCTTTCCTTTATGGCATCTGCAAATTCTTCCAGATAACGATCCAGATAACGAATCTGCATTTCTATATCCGCATGTCCAAGAAAACTGCCAAGTTCCATAAGCCGCTGTCTCTCCTTTTCCGGGATCATATTTTCTGTCAGATGAATTTCCACTCCCTGACTCCATATTTCCACCAGATTCCCTCCATCTTTTCTGCACATCCGATCTGCCATTTCGGAAAGCCATCTGTCATAGGGCTCTTTCATTTCTCTCGCAAGCCTTCTGAAAATGTCAGGAAGCATCGTTCTCGAATACCACAATTCTCCCCGAAGCCGTAGCATCAGTCCCTGCAGATATCTCATTTCCTGACAGATCCTGTCCTGCTCCCAGGCAAGGCAGCCTCCAAGCAGGCTTCCTGCCAAAATAATGAGAAATCCTCCCGTAAGCTTCAGCATAGCATCACTCTTTCTACAGACTTCAACATATTTTTGTTCCCTGATGATCGTAGACTCCCTCCAGCTGTCCGATCCGTTCTCCACGGCAAAGCACAACATATCGTTCAAATAACTGCATCCGAAAGAAATCTTCAAATAATGGTTTATCTCGAATCTCCTGATAACTCTCTCCATGTACCGTTGCAAGCGTTCTGCAGCCACAGTGCATGGCATAGCGAAGAATCCCAACTTCTTCTGCGCTTCCAATCTCATCCACCGCGATCACCTCTGGTCCCATACTCCGGATCAGCATCAGCATACCATCTGCTTTCGGGCATGCATCCAGAAGATCTGTTCGGACTCCAAGATCATTCTGTCTGATTCCAAGATAACACCCTCCAAGCTCTGACCGTTCATCCACCACCCCAACTGTCTTTCCTTTTAAATGGTCACATCCATTCGCAATCTGTCGGATCATGTCTCTGAGAAGGGTCGTCTTGCCACATCCGGGCGGTGCAATGATCAGTGTGCTGTATACATTGCCCTGACTCGTCAAATATGGCATCACAGCATCCGCACAGCCTCTGACCTGGTGTGCAACACGGATATTCACCGATGAAATATATCGGAAATTACGTACGCCATTCTGTTCCATTATGACCTGTCCGGCAATCCCGATCCGATGACCCCCTTCAATGGTAATATATCCCTGCTTCAGTTCCTGTTCATACGCATACAGAGAATAGCCTGTCGCATACTGAATCGTCTCCTGTACCTCCTCCGGCGTTATCATACAGTTCTCCTTCGTTTTAAGCGTATGCTCCTGTCCGTCACAATAAAATAATACTTTCTGACCTGCCCGAAGCCTGATCTCCTGCAAAACATCCTTATCCGATATCTGTGCAGATAACGGATCTCTGATCCGCAGCGGCAAGATTTTCCAGATACTTTCCAGATTATTTGTCTTGTTATTCACCTTTGTCCACCTCTTTACCCCATTATATTGGGACACACTGGAAAATATGCATAGAAAAAGCGCCAGGATCATTGATATGTACCCTCTTTACTGGACAACCAGTAAGGAGGGTACATATCACATCCCGACGCTTTCCTAAATTATTCTTATTTTATACTATAGCCAGTCCGTTAGCTCCACGGCTTCGCTGTATGCTCCGGTTTACCACTACGCATCATCAGATCATTCACAGCCTCTGCTGCATCTTTTCCTTCAAAAAGAACTGCATTGACCTGTTCTACAATCGGCATATCCACGCCATATTTCTTACCAAGCTTAACTGCTGCCTTGGTAGAAAAAACACCTTCCACCACCATCTTGACTTCGTCCATAGCTTCCTGCATGGTTCTGCCCTGTCCGATCAGGTATCCGGCTTTACGGTTACGGCTGTGCACGCTGGCACAGGTTACGATCAGATCGCCAACTCCGGTAAGACCGGTAAAGCTTTCAATAGCTCCACCCATCTCAACACCCAGTCTTGAGATTTCATGAATACCCCTGGTAATCAATGCTGCTTTTGCATTATCTCCGTATCCAAGTCCATCCGCAATACCTGCAGCCAATGCAATCACATTCTTCAGTGATCCACCGAGTTCCATGCCAAGCATATCCGGGCTTGTATACACACGAAAGACTTCATTCATAAATAATCCCTGCAGATATTCCGCAGTCTCACGTGTCTTCGCACCCACTACCACGCTGGTCGGAAGTCCTCTTCCTACTTCTTCTGCATGGCTTGGTCCTGAAAGAACTGCCACATCCGCATCCGGTAATTCCTCTTCAATCTGCTGGCTCAAAGTCATCAGTGTATTCTCTTCAATACCTTTCGCCACATCTACAACAATCTGTCCTTTGGTAAGGTACGGTCTGATCTTAGCAGCTGTGCTTCGTACCGCTGTAGACGGCACCGCCATGATCAACACCTCTTTACCTGTAACTGCCTCTTCCAAATCTCCGGTAAATCTCATCGTCTCCGGCAGCTTCACTCCCGGAAGCTTTGACTTATGTTCTCTGGTTCTGCTTAGCTCTTCCGCTTCCTCCGGTCTGTGCGACCATTCTGTCACTGCATGCCCATTCTTATCCAGAAGCAATGCCAGTGCAGTTCCCCAACTTCCTGCTCCGATTACTCCGATATTTGCCATCTTATACCTCCTTATCAGATCATACTCCCGATTATGATTTCTTACCTACTGATAATTTATTCTCCGTACCATTCATCAGACGGACAATATTCGCCTTATGCTTATAGAATGCAGAAATCACTAACAATACGGCAATCCCATAGATCTCATAGAGATGTCCGCCAGTCACATGATATCCACCCATCTGTCCATACACGATTACACAGATCATGTAGGTCACAACAAGTGTAAGTGATCCGGCAGACACATATTTTGTGCATATTGTTACTCCTAGGAAAGCTGCTACACAGATCAGTGTGATCCACCAATTGGTCGTACTGGCAATCAGCCCTGCTGTAACTGCAATCCCTTTTCCTCCTCTAAAATTCATATAAAATGGATAATTGTGACCCAGTACGACTCCCATACCGGTATACATAGCAAGTACCTGTATGATATCTGCATGTGTCTTTCCAAAAATCAAGTGAACTAACACTACTGCAATGATACATTTGAACGAGTCTCCCAAGAATGTAATCACTCCGGCTTTCCAGCCAAGTGTCCTCAGAACATTCGTCGTTCCTGCATTACCGCTTCCATATTTGCGGATATCCAGATGCTGGCTTTTGCCATAGAGATATCCGGTCTGGATCAGACCAAACACATATCCGATCACCAAACATATCAATCGTTCCATAGTTACTGATCTTTCTCCTTTCTCTCGCGGATAAAGAATTTCAGTGCAGTTCCACGGAAACCAAATGCTTCTCTGATCCGGTTCTCCAGATATCTGGTATAGGAGAAATGCATCAGTTCTTTGTCGTTCACAAATATTACAAATGTCGGCGGCTTGATCGCTACCTGTGTAATATAGTAGAGCTTCAATCTCTTACCCTTATCTGACGGCGGCTGCTGCATCGCTACCGCTTCTGTCATGATCTCATTCAACACACCTGTTGCGATGCGAAGTGTCTGATTCTCTATTACCATATCGATTACATCGAACATCTTCGGCAACCGCTGTCCGGTCTCAGCAGATACATACATAATCTCTGCATAAGGAATAAATGACAGCACCTGACGGATCTTACTCTCATATTCACGCATGGTCTTGTCATTTTTCTCAATGGCATCCCACTTGTTAACCACAATAATAATACCCTTTCCACGCTCATGTGCAATACCTGCAATCTTGGCATCCTGTTCTGTTACACCCTCTGTAGCGTCAATCACTACCAGCACCACATCGGCACGCTCTACCGCTGTTACGGTACGGATGATACTGTACCGCTCCAGTTCTTCTTTGATCTTATTTTTTCTGCGAAGTCCTGCGGTATCAATGAACACATATTCCTTGCCATTATGCACAATCTCAGTGTCAATGGCATCACGAGTGGTTCCTGCCACATTGGACACGATCACACGCTGCTTGCCGACCAGACGGTTCACGATCGAAGACTTGCCTACGTTAGGCTTACCTACGATAGCTACACGTGGGCGCTCATCCTCTTCTTCCTCACCTGTATGCTCTGGAAAATGTGCAACCACTTCATCCAGAAAATCTCCCAGACCCAGTCTTGAAGATGCAGAAATCGGCACCGGATCCCCGATACCCAGATTATAGAACTCGTATACATCCGGCATGAACTTGTCAAAGTTATCTACTTTATTAACCGTCAGCACGACCGGCTTACCGGAACGGCGCAGAAGATCTGCTACCTTAAAATCCGCATCGATCAGACCCTGACGCACATCTGTGATAAAAACGATCACATCTGCTGTGTCAATGGCAATCTGTGCCTGCTCCCTCATCTGCGAAATAATAATATCTTTACTCTCCGGTTCAATACCGCCGGTATCTATCAGTGTAAAATCCCGGTCCAGCCAGTTCACGTCCGCATAGATGCGGTCTCTTGTAACACCCGGAGTATCTTTCACGATTGAAATCATCTCTCCTGCCAGTACATTGAACAATGTAGACTTACCTACATTCGGTCTTCCAACGATGGCTACTACTGGTTTTCCCATAACTTCCTCCTCTAAATCAATTTAGCTATCGCTCATTATAACACATTTCTTCAGAATTGGTTGACCTTTTTATAAGAAAAGTGATATAAGTAATATGTAGGCACTATAAACTTATCAAATGTTAGGAGACAAGTTTGAAACAAATAAGTAGAAGACAACTAAGAAATAAAGGGCATAGCAAATAAACCATCTTTCGGTGGTTTGAAAATCAAATATAGACACAACACCTAATCAGGTAA
>NZ_QSDM01000024.1:0-35594 GCF_003464045.1 Dorea sp. AM58-8
AGTTAAGTAATTCTCATTATTCTCTTTTGCAACTCCCGATTTGTTACTCACATGATATCATATTTTTTCTTCAATTACATCCACCTAATTTTAATACACTGCCTGTCGATTTACTTCTGTAACCAGCATCCGGTTAATCTTCTCCTGCATTGTTTCCTTTGCATCTTCATTGAAATGATAACGGACAACATAAACTGTCTGCCCGATTTTCTTTGTAAATGTGTTCCCTTCTGTTTTTGTATTCATCATTTTTTCCATAATCATTTTTTCCTTTCCTTTTGAATCCCCGGCAGAGAATCATCCATGCGGAACAGGTATACTGTGGAACTCTCTTTCCATTGTTTACCCGGTGAACATACATTTTCGCTCCACAATCTGCACAATACATCAGTCCAGTCAAAGGATGTGCTTCTCCCCATCCATCCGGGTATCTTCTTACATTGCTTCTGATCCTCTGGACGTTATCAAAGGTTTCCTGATCTATGATAGGCTCCTGTGTGTCCTCGAATACTGTCCACTGATCTTCCCCTACATAATGGCTTTTCTTATCCTTGAAATGCTTTCTGGTTTTGAAGTTCACTGTATGACCAAGGTACTCCCGCTTCTTCAAAATCCCTGCAACAGTGGAGGAACCCCATCCATAAGGGTCTTTGATTTCATCCACCCTGCCTTTCCATAAACCTGCATCTTTTTTCGCCATATGCACTGCAGGAATCTCCACCTGTTCCTCTTTCAGAATTCTTGCGATCTGATACGGTCCACGCCCGTCCATGGTCATATGAAAAATCCGCTGTACAATCTTCGCTGCTTCTTCATCAACAATCCAATGGTCAGGGTTCTCTGGATCTTTTAAGTAACCATACGGTGTTGTACTGGCTACATGCTTGCCGGATTTCCCTTTTGCCTTAAAGGTTGATTTAATCTTCTTGCTGGTATCTCTTGCATACCATTCATTCATAATATTTCGGAATGGGGTAAAATCATCATCCTCCCGAAAACTATCTACATTCTCATTGACTGCGATCAGACGCACATTCTTCTGTCTGAGCAGTTCCATATATTGCCCGACCTTCAGATAATCCCTTCCCATTCGACTCATATCTTTAATCAGGATCGTCCCAACTTTCCCGGACTCCACTTCTTTCATCATGGCAAGAAAGCCGGGGCGGTCAAATCTTGTGCCGGAAATGCCATCATCCGTAAAATGAATCAGATTTGTAAAGCCATGTTCCTTTGCATACTGCTCCAGAAGCTTTTTCTGATTGGAAATACTATTGGACTCTCCGTTTAATTCATCATCACGACTAAGACGCTCATACAACGCTGTCATGAATCCCTGTTTCTCTGTCATAGTCAGATGTTCTCCTTCCTTCGTTTATTAAGTTCCTGTTCTCATCCCATATCCGTTCCTGTACCGGGTTCTGATGTTTCCGGGACGTATTAACCAGAAAAGACACGCTGAATGCCTATTCAATTCTGGTATCACTACGGGCAGGCTGTTTCGTTTTCAAGGTTCGTGTAAGAAGTAAAAAAGATCCTTACACTAAACGAAATGCTCAGAGGTCTTTTTACAGCCCCCTTACTGCATCTTTTTTGATTTCGTGTCATCTTTTTAAAGTTCCTTACACAATCTCTGTACTGACGAAACAAAATTCGGACATGTTTTGAAATTGTTTTTCTTTATAATCACTTATAGTTTCAGACTATACCAAAAGTTTCATCTAAAAGAAAAGAGACGAACCACCCTAACGGTCATTCGTCTCTTTTACTCTCATCCTGTAAACGTCTATAAAATTATAAATGTAATACTCGGTCTTTGATCTCCTGGGTTCTTCCCTGATTCCAGAACTGGGTTCCGATATAACCACAGGTTCTTCTGGCTACTGCCATCTTGTTCTGATCTGTATTACCACAGTTCGGGCATTCCCAGACCAGCTTGCCAGACTCGTCTTCCTTAATCTGGATCTCTCCGTCATAACCGCAGCACTCACAGTAATCACTCTTGGTATTCAGTTCTGCATACATGATGTTCTCATAGATAAACTTCATAACTGAAAGTACTGCCGGAATATTCTGCTGCATATCCGGTACTTCAATGTAGCTGATTGCGCCTCCCGGAGACAGCTTCTGAAAATCTGCTTCGAATTTCAGTTTGTCAAATGCATTGATTTCCTCAGTTACATGAACGTGATAACTGTTCGTAATATAGTTCTTATCAGTTACACCCTTGATGATACCGAATCTCTTCTGTAAGCATTTGGCGAATTTGTATGTGGTAGACTCCATCGGAGTACCATATACTGAATAGCTGATATGCTCTGCTTCTTTCCATTCTTTACATTTATCATTCAGCTTCTGCATAACACTGACCGCAAATGCTCTTCCGTCCGGGTCTGTGTGTGACTTACCCGTCATGCGGACGCACATCTCATACAATCCGGCATATCCCAGTGAAATGGTAGAATATCCATTGTATAACAGCTTATCGATAGTCTCGCCCTTCTTCAGTCTGGACAGTGCTCCATACTGCCATAAAATCGGAGCCACATCAGAAATTGTGCCAAGCAGTCTCTCATGACGGTAACGAAGTGCACGATGACACAGTTCCAGTCTCTCTTCCAGGATTGCCCAGAAACGATCCATATTTCCCTCTGCAGAACAGGCCACATCCACCAGATTGATTGTAACCACGCCCTGATTAAAACGGCCATAGAACTTGTGACTTCCATCAGGATTGCGCTGGTCATCCTCTACTGTCAGGAATGAACGGCATCCCATACAAGGATATACATTGCCCTGTTTCAGCTCCTTCATAACCTTGGCAGAAATATAATCCGGTACCATACGCTTAGCTGTACATCTTGCAGCCAGTTCTGTCAGATACCAGTACTTGGAATCTTCTGTAATATTATCTTCGTCCAGTACATAGATCAGCTTCGGGAATGCAGGTGTGATCCATACACCTTTTTCATTCTTGACGCCCTGCATTCTCTGTTTCATTACTTCTTCAATGATCATCGCAAGGTCATCTCTGGTCTTGCCTTCCGGTACTTCATCCAAATACATGAACATAGTTACAAACGGTGCCTGACCGTTACAGGTCATCAATGTGATCAACTGATACTGAATGGTCTGGATACCACTCTTAATCTCATCCTTCAGTCGGCTCTCAGTAAGCTTCTCGATAATCTTCTCATCCAGGCTTTCACCACATTCCTTGCGCTCGCGGATCACGATATTTTTCAATTTCTGACGACTGATATCCACAAACGGTGCCAGGTGTGCCAGTGTAAATGACTGTCCGCCATACTGATTACTTGCTACCTGTGCCACGATCTGTGTCGTAACATTACATGCAGTAAAGAAGCTGTGCGGCTTCTCAATCAATGTCTCACTGATAACGGTACCATTCTGAAGCATGTCCTCCAGATTGATCAGATCACAGTTGTGTTCCTTCTGTGCAAAATAATCCGAATCATGGAAATGGATCACGCCCTGCTCATGCGCCTGTACGATATCTTCCGGAAGCAAAACTCGCTTGGTCAGATCCTTGCTGACCTCCCCTGCCATATAATCACGCTGTGTAGAATTGATCACCGGGTTTTTATTAGAATTCTCCTGGTTCACTTCCTCATTCACATGCTCAATCAACGCAAGAATTCCATTATCTGTTGTATTCGACTTACGAGCAAGTTCTCTCTTATAACGGTAACGGACATACTTCTGTGCCACTTCGTATCCACGCATCCCCATGATGCTGGTCTCTACCATATCCTGAATATCTTCCACATGAACTGCATGGCGCATCTCACTTACCTGCTGTGCGATATCATCAGCGATGGCTCGGATCTGATACTCGTTCATCTTGTAAATATTGTCAACCTCATCATTCGCTTTATTGATCGCATTTTCAATCTTGGTAAGATCAAAATTCACCTCTTCTCCATTACGTTTGATAACCTTTGTCTTAACCTGAATATCCATGATACAATGCTCCTCCCCTTTGAATCCTTTATGTTATATCTTATGTAACGAAATACTGTTTTACGTCAATAAACACAATATCTTGTGTTGTCTTAAAGAATCTTACCACAAAATGTATAGAAAAGAAAGTCCTTATTTGGAGTTTTTAAAATTAATTTTTGCATGATTTCCTGCAAGTCTTCGCAACCCGCATATTTACTGGGGAAACTGAATTTCCATCCCCTGAAATGCTCAAAATGTGGTATTCTTAATATAATTATAGGACATACTATTTTTTATGAATATTCAGGAGGGTTTTCAAAAATGATTGAACAATTACTTTCTCAGCCGGGATTTATCTATGAGATTAATGGGAAGTATTATTTTCTTGGCAAATGGATCTGCAAGGAATGCACAGAGGTTGATGCATGCGATTGTGTGATGATGTATAATATGTGCCGCAGCTCAAACGAAAAGAACGAAACAGCCATGTATTTTCAGAAAATGCGTGCCTACAGCGATTTTGCACTGGAAATTCCATATAATCCGACTCAGATACGCTCTGATATGAAAGCTCTTCTTGACTCTCTGTCAGAATCTGCTCTCAGCAGGCTTCAGGCACAATATGACGCTTTCGCAGAGGATCTGGAGCGTTATGCATAAAGCCGGATCTAATTTCAAATGTAGCACAAGCCCTGTCTCACCAATCTATGGTCTGGCAGGGTTTGTGATGCTTGCAAGTGAGCTCTGGAAGCAGTGGACGCTGACCTATGCAATCAACGACGGACACTATATCTGGTGGTATCTGCCATTTCAGCTATGTAGTATTCCCATGTATATCTGTCTGACACTCGGCATACTCTTCCTTTTAAGCTGTTATACAGACTCATCTGCACGTCAAACTACCTACTGCCATATAAGTTCCAGACTTCAAAGCTTTCTCATGGATTTCGGACTGTTAGGAGGTATCTTCGCCTTCTTTGACACCAGCGGCATGCACTATGGATATCTCCCGCTGACGATCCATTCCTATGCATGGCATATCCTGCTAATCACCCTTGGCTTCATCAGCGGACTGGATCACCACACCGACCATACCAAAAAAGGCTTACAGTTCAGCGTATGCCTATATCTCGGCTGCTGTCTGATCGCAACAGTACTGAATCTTACGCTGTATCCTCTCGGTACCATTAATATGTTCTATATCAGTCCCCGCTATACTATGCAACAGAAAGTATTCTGCGAAATTGCAAAAGCACTGGGGAACGGCTGGGGCATCGGAAGTTATATTGCGATGTCGGTTGTTGGAGCAGGAGTATTGCATAAGGGTTGGAATTTGTTATACCGCAGACATAGCCCGGTACTATTATAAATAGTCTTTTTTATAACTTTTGTATTTATAAATGATATATTCATATGATAAAATGACAATATAAATATAACTTTGACAAATAATAGCCATTATTTTCTTGACAACTGTATAGATTCTGTGGTATAAATATTTAGTCGGTTGTAACCGATGACAACAATATAGGGGATTGGTCAAATGGTATGACAGGAGTCTCCAAAACTCTTAGCGGGAGTTCGATTCTCTCATCCCCTGTCACAAAAGACATTTATCACAGTGATAAATGTCTTTTTATTATATGCTAACAAAATTATACATCTACCAAGAGGAAAGGAACCTCTATGAACACAGCAGATTTTATCCGCAATTTATTAGAACGTTTCAAAATCGAACATACTAAACGTGACCGTTCCGGTGTTTACGGCTTCACGCAGCGTCTGTTAGCATACAATTCCAATAAAATCGAGGCAGCACGCTCACCGAAGAACAGACCGCCTCGCTTTTTGATACCGGTATCTTACCTAAAACCGACGATTATTACCGTGCCAAAGATGTCGAAGAAATGAATGGACATTTTTTAATGTTCAACAAAATGTTAGATACCTTGGATGCCGCGCTTGATCAACAAATAATTAAAAGCTTTCATTTCGAATTAAAAAGTGGCGTATTTGAGGATCGTGCCAACGGCTATGCCATTGGTGATTACAAAAAGCGTCCAAATATGATTGGTATCCATCAGACCACACTGCCATCGCAGGTTCCTGATGCAATGACCGAATTACTGAACTGGTATCATGCGCAAGATGTCTCTTTAAAAACACTGGCAGAATTTCATGCACGCTACGAAATCATTCATCCATTTCAAGATGGGAACGGACGTACAGGGCGTATCATTCTCTTCCGTGAATGTCTGCGTCACAATATCTCTCCATTTATTATCGAGGACGCCAATCGCCCGGAATATCTGGAAGCATTGAAAGCATATCGTCAGAATGGTACTGTAACTGCATTGACCACTCTTTTCCAGAAGGAACAGGAATTCTATTTTAATCAATGTGAATACTTTTTTGCCGAATAAAACGAAACATTACTAGTTAGCAAAAGGATACTTCCGCCATGGAAGTATCCTTTTTGTTGTCTAAAACATATTCCATTATCCACTTCTTAATTTTATTTACATCATCATAGCTCCAACCGCATAGAAACAAGTTCCTGAAATCCCGTTATTCGAGATCTGAATCCTTTAGGGTTTCTACCATATTCAACGAATCCCGCCTTTTTATACATGGATACTGCTCTTTCATTGTCCGCAACTACATCCAGCTCCAATTGAAGATATCCGGCATCTTTTGCACATTGGATACACACTTCCATCAATATCCGTCCTATTCCAAGTCCCCAATATTCTTTTAATACACTGATGCCAAATTCTGCACGATGCACTACTTTATATTTTGCTCCAATCGCGCCAATTCCAGCCGTTCCAACAATTTTCCCATCCACCAGTGCCAACAGTTCAATTTCATTCTGAGAATCTGCCTGTGCTCTAAAAAACGGCTTTCCTGCTCTGCATCAAACCCAATCTCGCCCGGATAAGAAAGCAGATAATCCGTCTCTGCGTGTATCAGATTAAAGTTTTCAAGCACTGCTTCTCCATCTGAAGCTTCAGCATTCCGAATCAGAATCTCTTGTCCATTTTTAGCAATGATTTTTTGATTATATTTCATTTCCGCACCTCTCAATTCCCAATTGCATAAAGTCTATTTCTACCACGTATTCTTCTGTTCGTCTGTCACCTGCATCGTATCCGCATTTACCAGATAAAAATCCACCAATTCAGTCTCGTAATTACCATCCGGAAATACTTTTTCCAGCACCAATTCTTCGCAGGAATTACCATCTGCATCTGTCTTGGAACCATTATCGTACAGACAGTATCTCACATTTACCGTATTGCCATCTTTTATTTCCTGCATTTCACTGACAATAGCATAAACTTCTCCTTTTGCATTTGCTGTGTAACTGAATGCCATATTTTGAAGAGTATTCTGCTCCTGCAGATAATTATAGACTGCCAGCATTGCATTCTGAATCATCAGACCATCATGCTGTCCTTCCATCTCGTAATCTTCTACCGTATCCTCGCTCTGACTATCTTCTGTCTCTGATGAATTCCCTGTATTCGTATCCAGCGATTCTTCATTATTCTCATCAGCATCCGTTGTATCTGAAGACAACCACAAGCTATCCATACTCTGCATGACAAATGGATTATTGGTTCGGTACCTCCGCTCGCCACCGTAATCCTCCTGTACGGTTATATACGTATATTTGCTGTCATGATCTGTTACTGTCTCTATCCCATCCATTCCCAGTACTACACTCAGACTACTCATTCCAAGGATCAAAAGTGCAAATATCGCTGCAGCACCATAGATGATTATCAATGCCACTCTGCTTTTACCCGACTGCACAGCTAATTCCTGGCAATTGTGTATGTATAAACTCACAATCCCCCAGATTATAAGAACTGCCAGACCGATTCCAACAACAACGATTGATATTTCCGCGAAATGATATCTCACTTCATATCCCATATCACGGTTAATGCCGTACCAGAGACCATAGAAAAACGTACTATACGCAAGAATCACAGTAATGATACCAATCCGCATCGGATGCTCTTTTTTATCTGGCACCGCCTTCTTAAGCGCTTCTGCTATCTGCACTGTATCTCTCTGCTCTATCCACATAGCAAGCACAGCTTCTGACGGATATACACACTTAGAATCCGGAATCCCTTCATAACGCATCTGGCTCTCCTGAATACCTGTCGTATCTCCCGTTGCCACTGCTGTAACCACTTTCAGGTAATAATACAACTTCAACTGTGTCGGATTAAATTTATCTATATGAATATCTGACAGCTCTTTTGCGGCCTGTTCATAATTGTCAAGAAGTACACTCATCTGTGCCATAACCAAGAGCATCTGATTCGCCACAACAGGATAACGCCGATACTGCTTTTCATATAAATACTGTGCATAATCGTGCCGTTCTTCCGGTGCTAACTGATAGGACTTCTTTCTGTTCTGTGCCAGCATCGCGATTCGTAGACCATAAGCCAATTCCAAAATTGCAATCAGCTGGCAGATAAATGCACCAAATCCCCAGATATCCGTTGTATGTTCCACATAGGTCACAAAAACAATGCCAAGCATTGCCGGAACTACTATCAACCATTTTGCTTTATCTGATCTCCCCATAAAAAATCCTCCTAAATTGATACCATTTTAGCACCAACTCAGGAGAATTCAAGTAATCTTATTTAATTTTCGTCGCTCCAGTGCTGCATACTGCTGCCTTCCGTATTCTTCAATCCAATTTTCTTGTAAAAACCTTCTTTTCTAGGTGCAGAAATAAGTACAAATATGACTATAAACTTTCTATATGATAATCATCTATTGCCTTTTGATATCGGCTTATCGTTTTTATAATATTATCAGATTGATAAAATGACCGTCCTACAATAAATGCATACACTGGAATTCCTCTAAACAAATTAATTACCTCTTCTGAAATTCCACCTGTCACACTCACACAAAAGCCCATCTCACATAAAGTCTTCACTTTTGCTACATCTTCTTCATTCCACATATGCTTTCCGTCTCTTGCATGATGAAAAATAACATGTCGTATTCCAATATCGTACCATGATTGAGCCATTTTGTAATCCCATACACCATACAATTCAATTTGTATTTGTTTACCAACACATTGGGCAATATCGTGCGCTTTTTTCATTGATACTTTGTTAGCAGCTGCAATCACCGTTGTCAAATCTGCACCCATATCAAAAAACATTTCAGCCATTACAGCTGCTCCATCAGCAATTTTGAAATCTGCAACCAGTAATTTGTCTTCACCAATATATTTTCTAATATCCTGTACTGCTTTTTTCCCCTCTGATGCTAACAACAAAGTCCCAACCTCTATAATATCAATATCTCTAACCACTTCAGATGTCAATATTTCTTTTGCAGCATCGATACTCAATACATCCAATGCAATTTGTAATTTAGGTCTCATATACTTACTCCTTAAACGCAAATGCTTTCGCAGCATTATTGATCAAAAGATCCTGAATAGCTTCATCTGAAATACCTGCTTCTCGCATTTCATCTGTAAATCTTGTGATTAAATATGAAATACCATTTGCTTCTTTGCCTGATTTTGCCATGTGATATTTTTGATAGCTTGCTCTTCCAGCATCCATAGAAAGTAATATTTTTTTCTGATATCCGTGTTCAATAAGCCATTTGAGATTATCCACATGCACTGAATCTGGGTAATATTTTGCACGATCCGGACCATCATAACAAATATACACTCCAGTATCCAAAATCTTCTTATGGTAAAAACGATCTGGATCCTTCTGCACATGACATATAATCACATGCTCTGGATCAGCTCCCTGTTTAATAAGATATTGAGCATCTTCATATCCCATAGTTCCTAACTGAGTATGTATAGAAATAGGTACTCCTGTTTCTTTCTGTGTTAATGCTGCCACTTTCATTGTCTTCAACTCATAATCAGAAATATTTGCATATCCCGTTCCCGCTTTTATCACACCTGCTTTATATGGAACACGTTTAACTATTGGACCGTTATAACTATTCTGATCCAACCCTTCCATCACTTCCAGGCACATCATTTCTACAATGTCCTCTACTGTATTAGTAGCTGCAAAGGATACCCTATGATCATAAAAATCTCCCTTCTGAAATCCAGTCGTTGCTACAATATGTACTTTCCCCTTAAAATGTTTTGCCAAGCGAACTGTATCCGGCACATTTCTCCCACACCCCATAGGATCCATTAATACCATACTACGACCGCCGCATTCATACCATTCTTGAACTTCTTTTACAGATGCTTCATAATCATCCAATTTAAAATCTTTATCATGATCCACTTCTGGTCCGCCTGCACGAAATAAATGTTCATGTGCATCACATACTCCAAATTCTTCTGGGGTAATATCCCCCATAATAGTTCTAATAAATGCCATAACCTATTCCTCCTCTGCTATTTATTATATTTAATCCCTTTATCATCCATATATTCTTTCATCTTCTTTTCAATTTCTTTATCTGACATCAGATTTTTTACCCCTATTACTTTTGTATCTCCAAGATCAGCCGCCTCTATATCTCCAACAAAAGCATTTGAGCATAACACTATCTGATATCCTTTAGCCTTAGTCTTCCCTGTACCCAAACTAGCATGAGTAACAGTAGCTTCTACCCCAAGTGCATCCATAATTCCCTGTACTTTTCGTTCAATCAAACTACTCGTTCCCATTCCATTTGCACATAAAGCAATTATTTTCAACATATCTTGCCCTCCTATTCTTCCAGAATAATTCCATTCTTTTCTGCGTATTTTTCATAATCTTCAACAATCAGGAAATAGTCATCCTTGCGTTTTTTATACTGCAATTGCGGAATAATTAACATTCCTAATATCACTATTGCTATCCCTACATACTGAAGATTTTTCATTAGTAATCCGATCACCGGCCACATAGTATCCCAATCGAAATTTCCTATCCATCCACCATATTCTTTCATTCCGAATATCGCCACTGCTATTGCTCCTCCGAGCACCTGAATGATACCAGATATGAATGTTGTTACAGCTAATCCCCTCACACCACCGTTTTTATTCGCAATCGTTGCAAAAACAGCATTATCAAAAAATACTGGCACAAAACCCGTGATAATAAAAATTGGACTTTTAAAAACAATCAGGCCTACAATAGCTATAAACTGACCAAGCGCGCCAAACAAAAAGCCTAACGTTATCACATTGCCATGTGTATACCCAAACAATCCCGGACAATCTATCGCCGGTATAGCACCTTTCAAAAATGTTGACGAAATACCATTGAAGGAATAAGTCAATTCATTTACAAAAAGACCTACACCTTGCAATAAAATTGTTAAGTAAACAGCAAAGTATAAACATTTCTGCAAAATATAGAAGAGAAAACTCTGTGTTGTAAAAGTATCATCAATTGCCTGCATATTTTCTTTTCCAATAATGAGCATAATCGTTCCAAAGAAAACTAACATCAGGATACTTGTCGATACAAGATTCTCTTTAAAAATAGACAGGAATCCCGGCAACTTCATATCCTCAACCTTTTTCGATTTATTTCCTACTTTACTCGATAATTTATCTGCCAACCAAAAACCAAGCATATTGGAATGTCCAAGTGTAAAGTTAGCTCCTTCTGTCAGATGTTGAGCCGGTTCTACTGTCAAATTTGAGAAAACGGACCAGTAAACACCAAGCAATCCACCCATAAGAAATACAATTTTAATATCCTGCAAATGTGGAAAACAATAAAGCACTACCCACAAAGCCGTTGATGCCTGTAGCACCATAATATGACCTGTTAAAAATACCGTCCTTATTTTTGTCCATTTACGGAACAATACCAAAACAATATTTACCAGAAATGCTACTAAAATCACAGACATCATCATCGAAAATGATCTTCCAAGATTTTCTACTGCATTTTGCGCAGCTACTTGTCCAAAATATGGATCAATCACCACAGCATTCAATCCAAATCTATCTGATAAACCTGCTAAAATAGGTCGAAATGTATTTGTTAGTCCGCCTGATCCAACTGTCAAAATAAAATACCCAACCGTTGCCTTTAGAAATCCAGCCAAACATTCATACCATCTTTTCTTCATCAATATATAACCCAACAATACAATAAATCCTATAAAAAATGCAGGTTGTGTCAAAATATTAGTTTGAAAAAATCCCCATATATTCATAACAATTTTCATTTTGATTTGTCCTCCTAAACATATTCTTAAATTACTTTGCCTCATTCAAATATTTCTCAACATCTTCTTTTCTCTGAAAACTCAAAATTTTTTGAAGTTGCTTTTCATCTGAGCAAAGATCACTGATTTCGGCCAGATTCGCCAAATGTACATCTGAATCCAATGCACAGAAAGGGAAAAAAATCCTAGGTCTAAAATCTTCTTCATTTTCAAAATTTACTGGTGTCTGTACAACCAACATCGCTATACCACTACTATGTACTGCTTCCGAAACCGACGCATGTGGAATACACACATCTTCCGAAATCACAATGTATGGACCATACTTTTCTACAGACTCTATAATTTCTTGTCCATATTTACTATCTATAATCTTTTGTTGAACAAGCGGTTCAATAGATTCAAAAATAGCTTCTTTCCAATCATCACACTTTTCTGCAAACGAAATCATATTATTATTATATAATTCCTGTAAAAGCACTGATTGCCACCTCCTCCTTTTTATTTCTTTTTTATACAAATTTGTGCACAATTTGTTATCGCTTCCCTTTACCACGTTTGTATCACTTTATATAATTCACTTGTTGTTTTACACTTTTCAATCATATTTATAATCGCCTTATCTTCCATCCGATTACACAATTCAAACATTGCCGTCAGATGATTTTCTCCATCCTCCGAACACAATACACAAATTGTATCAATCGGATCCAACTCGCCAGCACCAAAACGAACTGGCTGTCTTAATCTGGCAAAACTCATTCCAGTTCTTATTACATGCTCTGTAGATGCATGTGGAATAGCAAACCCTTTAGATATTACAATATATGGACCATATTTTCTTATCGTCTCAATCATATCGTCAATATATTCCGATTCAATGTTCCCTTCCTTTAGAAGTGGTTCTGCTGATATTCGTACTGCCATTTTCCAATCATCTGCATCAACGTTTATCTGAATATATTCTGGTTTTAGCAAATCAAGTAGCTTATAACTTCCTTCCTTACTTTTGTATTCTGGACATTTCAGTAGCAACTTATGGTTATATTTTTTTGTATAGTTTTTAATTTTTCTAAAATCTTGATTAGTTAACATTGCAGACACAGTCACATATGGAACTTCACAATTTTCTAATACACTAGTACTTACCACAAAATCTACACTGTCATATTCTTGGAATTCCATTGCGTGGGATGAAATCACGTCACATACGTTGATATTAAAATGTGATTGCAATTGTGCTTTCAATAATTGTCCTGTTCCAATTCCACCATTGCACACAATTAATACATTACTTTCATAATTATCATCTGTGCAGCGATCCACCGCTGCACAAAAATAAATTACAATGTATGCCACATCATTTTCATTCAATAGCTCTGGCAAAAAAATATCTAACGAATTCAATGCTTTCTGCACACATGAAGCAATTTCGAAATTATTATCAACAACTTTTTGAACCTCTGGCAACACATTTGACGACTTCTCTGTTTTCCAATCCGTTGCATACAACACTCTTTCTATATGCTTTGCGAGACTCTCAAAAAGCAAATAATCCATATATAAATCCAAATTCAGCATTTGTGAAACTTTACTAATTATCCGTCTGGTTAATAATTGGATTTTTAACGAACCTGAATTCATAGTCCACTTAGCATTTACACAACATAATTTCGTCGATAATTCTCGAATATATTCTTGTTCTCCGCTACTCCAAACAACATGTTCCAAATCATTCAATTTTCTCACAAACATATCACAAAATTCATCTTTTTTCTTCTCTATTGCAATATTGCTTAATACTTTTCCTTGTGCTATACGTATACTGGCAAACACAATATAATAATTCAATAACTCAAAAGAATAATCTGTCAAATATATTCCTATAGACTTTTCACTCCAACATATAACATTTCGATATACAGATATTTTTTGCATTAAATGATTATATAAATCTAATGATGCTAATCTGTTAAATATCATTCTGACTAATAGAGGTTCTTTTTCAAAAATATAAACAAATATTCCCCTCACATCCCGTTCGTATCCTTCAATTCTATGCCCCTGTCCGGAATAAGCTATCAAATGCAATTGATGCACTGTTAAAAAACTATTCAAATCTTCCAAATCACCTAAAACTGTCGATCTAGAAACTGACAAAATTTCTCCTATTGCCTGCAATGTTATATAATCCGATAGTAAAAGTAATAGTAAACATTCAGCCTCCAATCTTTCGCTCTTCAACATATAATATTCCGATATGCTCATATGTCTTATCGCTCTAATCACTTGTGAAAATGTAGCATTTACAGTTATATTCCCTTTTATCACATCTATCTGTCCAAGTTGTTTTATTTGAAGGAAGGTATCAATTTCTTTGATATCTGTACGCACTGTTTTTTCTGTAATACCTAATATATCCGCAACTTGTTTTATAGATTTTTTACTATTCATGTCTTCAAGCATTAATATCTCATCTACTAATCTTTTGTGCATATATCCTCACCTTCCCACATACTATCTATCCTTTGAATTCAATATACCACGTTATATTATTATAAAAAAGTTCAAAGTCAGTCCTTATTTTGAACCGTTTTTGTATGAATATGCAATAAAGAAATCCTCCTGAACAGACAACTCTCGTCATCCATTCAGGAGGATTTACTTCATCTAAAACCTATCTTACACTTCCATATGGCAGTTCCATTCTTCCCATTTCTTCGGTTCCCAGTCCTTCGGCACATCATAATCATCCAGCGCGCCGTTCATCTTGCGATAGCCGATCCGCATCTTGCTGATGCGCCATACGCCGTCCTCGCATTTGCGGAAATCATTACAGTACATGGAGAATCCTTCTACCGTATGATCTTTGTAGGAGTTGTTATCCTCATACAGGAAAATACCTCTCGCATGTGTCTCATCGATCAACCAGATCAGCGGATTGTGGCTCATATGCATCGTCATCATATTACGGTTCACATACTTCGAACGCATTGCCTGATCCTTCGGCTCTGTCGGACTCTCGGTAAAGCACCGGTATGTAAAATCCTCTGTAAAAAGGTCGCAGACATACTCTTCTTTTTTCATGTCCATAGACCAATAATAGAAATACTGTGCATCCAATATACGCTGACGCTCACACAACTGCTCCGGTGTGTAGGTCTGCTGCCGCACATGCTTCATCACCTCAACGACAAGTTTCTGAATCTTTACATCCTGTTTCATAATCTTCATACTGCATTCCTCCTGCTATTATATTATTCCTGATAACACATCTTATCAGATAAATTTATCCAGTTCTTTTTCCACCTGTTTCCGTATCTTGACCTGTGGATGTTCAATCACGTACCTACCTGCTGTCGTCATTATCTATAGTATAACACAGTTGGAGTAGATTATGTCTGCAAATTAGAAATAGAAATCCGCATTTGCCAGTCTGCAATATCTGCTGTCATTTTCCATATATAGTTCAAAAGTGCCATCCACGATTACTTCCGTGCCATCGGTCGGATATTCATCCGGATAAATGTGCGAGCCATCTCCCCATACGAATTCCAGTCCCTGTGCACAGCACTCTGTTGCATCCTTAATCACACAATAATAATACTGATTTTTTGTCATTTCATCATATGTTACGTAAAACTTCCCCTCAATCCGGAATGTCTTACCCACATACTGTTCCGGATCAGACATCATCTGATAAACCGTTGCATAGATCATATCACTGTCCATTACCGAAAGATCCACATCCACTGCCGCCTCTGGCGCATTGACCGTTCCCTGTACGCTCTCTGGCGTCTGCGTATCTGTATTCTGTTGATTATTTTTCTGAGTATCTTCTTTGGTCGATTCTTCTGTTTTCTTTTGTTCTTCTTTTTTTACCTGACTTTCTATAACTTTATCTACCGTTTCTCCATTATTAATCCCTTTTCCATTGTCCGTCTGCTTTCCACAGCCTGATATCAACACCACTGCTGCCAGCAGCCAGATCCCTATTCCTGTTCTTTTCACGGACATTACCTCCCTGTCAATTTACCTATTACGCTAAATATGCCAAATGCCACCATATCTGTCACTACAATCGTAGACCCTACCGGTGTTCCTGCCAGAATAGACAATAACAATCCCAGAACTGCACATACGACAGACAATACCACGGAACAGATTGTTACAGATAAAAATGACTTAAATATCCGCATCGCTGACAATGCCGGGAAAATAATCAATGCTGAGATCAGTAGTGATCCCACCAGGTTCATTGCCAGTACAATGATCACTGCCGTAATCACTGCAATCAACAGATTATAGCAATCTGTTTTCATTCCCGTTGCCTTCGCAAATGATTCATCGAAGGTTACACAGAATATCTTATGATAAAAAAACACAAATAATATTACAACTAACACAGACAATATTACACATACTTTTACCTGTGCCGAAGTAAGGGTTAATATGGATGTCGAACCAAACAGGGTACTGCACACATCACCGGACACGTTCGGTCCTGTTGAAAATATATTCATCAGCATGTATCCGATTGCCAGCGCACTTACCGATATCATGGCAACTGCCGCATCTCCTTTGATTTTTGTATTCTGCCCGGTTCTTAACAACAGAATCGCACACACAATCGTAACCGGAAGAATAAACAACATATTATTTGTAAAATTTAATACTGCCGCCACCGCCATCGCTCCAAATGCCACATGGGAAAGTCCGTCTCCAATAAATGAAAAACGTTTCAGAACCAGTGTGACACCAAGCAGCGAAGAACACATCGCAATCAGCACGCCAACAATCATTGCATACCGCACAAATGGATACTGAAAATACAGAATTAATTTATCCATCACTTTATACCTCCTGCTACTTTTATATATTCTTTGTGCCTTGCGTGTCTGATATATTCTTCTTTTGTTCCGAAGAATACATGTTTGCCGGTATGAAGAATATGACTCGAGTAAGTAAGTGCTGCTCTCAGATCATGTGAGATCATCACAATCGTTAGTTTATCTCTCTGATTCAGTTCATAGATTAACTGATACATTTCTTTTGTCACCTTAGGATCCAGACCTGCTGTCGGTTCATCCAACAGAAGTATTTTTCTGGTAGCGCAGAGTGCCCTAGCAAGCAGTACTCTCTGTTGCTGTCCCCCTGATAATTCGCGGTAACATCGTTTTTCCAGATGTATGATCTGCATTTTCTCCATCATCTGATACGCATACTCTTTTTCCTCACGGTTATAAATGGTCTCAGCCCACAGCGGTTCTGACATCCGGAGAGAACAATTTCTCTCACGGATGCCGGAAAGTCCTTCTGGATGACAGTCTGTTGCGGCAGATACCCTATCTCTTCTCTGTTCAGACCTTTTCCCAATATTACTTCTCCACTTAATGGCTGCTGAAGTCGGAGCAGGGTACGCATCAATGTCGATTTCCCTGAGCCATTTTCACCTACTATGCTCAAATACTCACCCTCTTCTACAGAAAAGTTAATATTTTCCAGAATCGCCTTACCATCATATCCTACCGTCAGATTTCTACATCCAAGCTGCATCTTCTTCCCTCCTACTGTAATGCTTCTTTTAATACTTCCAGGTTATCTTCCATAACAGACAGATAAGTCGTTCCTGCTTTCACATCATCCGATGTCGCGGACTGCATGGAATCTAACGTCAGGATCTTCTGATTCTTATCTTTCGTATTTTCAATAATGGCTTTGGTAATCTTCTGGTCAGATTTTTCAATCGTCATCACATTCTTAAGTCCCAGTTCATCTAGTTTTCCAGCCAAAAATGTGATCGTTTCAAAGCTTGCTTCCGTCTCTGCCGAGCATCCCACAAATGCTGCATAATAATCCAGTCCATAATCATCTGCCATATAGCGGAATGGGAATCTGTCTCCAAATACTAATGTCTTCTGTGATGACTCATCCACTGTTTTCTGGTAGTCCTGATCCAGTGCATCTAATTTTGCCGCGTAATTCTCTTCATTCTTCTGATAAGTCTCCGCGTGATCCTTATCAATTTCGCTCAGATCATCTGCAATTGCCTTACAAAAGATCTTTGCATTTTTCAATGAAAGCCACACATGCTCATCATACTCCGGTTCTTTCTCCTCTTCAGATTCCTCCTCCGACTCTTCTTCCTCAGCTTCCATGCCTTCTACAACCTCTTCTTCCTTTACAGAATTGCCCAGAACATCCAGTAGATTAATGACTTTCATGTCTTTGTTTACTGCCTCTTTCAGTGCGTCTTCTACCCATGCATCGGATTCTCCACCCACGTAAATGAACAGATCACAGTCCGATATCTTCATGATGTCTTCCGATGTCGGCTGGTAGCTGTGAAGATCCACTCCGTTATCCAGTAACATCGTCAGATCTACATGATCGCTTGCGTCACCTGCTATTTCACGTACCCAGTCATATTCCGGGAAGATGGTTGTTACTACCTTAATCTGTTTTTCGTCTTTTTCTGTTGTCTGATTGGAATCTGCCTGACCGCAGGCTGAAAGACCGCAGATCGATAATACTACGGCTAGAATGATAGAAATATATTTTTTCATGATATGATAAAACCTCCATTGTAAATTCTGTTATAGATTGTGCCAAAAATAAGTACACAAATAAAAGGGTATTCTTTCATCTCTTATACCCATTCTGCTCCAATGAAGATTTTATTTAACTGTCTAGTCTTACCTTTTGACTCACCAGCGTAATGCACAAAACGCACAGACATCCTGTTGCCAGTATCCCTGATCTCTGTACAAAAATAAGACCTGCTGTGACCGAATAATTTACAGCGGTTCCTACATTTTTTACAATCTGCTCAGCCTGACGGATGCAGGCACAGATCGGGCAGTCTTCACCTGTACACTGATGATTTTCTTCTTTTGCGATATAAAATAGAGAAGCCAATGTCACAAACACAAATAACACACATGCTATCACTGCTATATTCTTTTTTCTATTTGCGTTCATTGTGCTTCTCCTTTCCCATGGATTATTCTGCGCAGTCAGCTTCCTTCTGCCTGCATTCACTGCAGACACCATAAAAAACGGTACGCATTGCATTCAGTTCAAAGCTGTGATGCTCCATCATATGCTGACTCAATTCCTCAACCTCATGACAATGCAAATGAATCAGCTTTCCACATTTCTCACATTTACAGTGATAACAATGATGACCTTCGTCCTGTCCGCCAATATATTCAAAGCAGGCACTGCTTTTCTCATCCACTACATATTTGGCAACAATTCCTTCTTTCACCATCTTATCCAACTGACGATATACCGTTGTGGTTCCAACTGCTATCCCCCGCTCTTGAAAATGCCTCCGGATATCATTCACTGTTACATGCTGTCCCTGAACAGATTTCAAATAGGTAAGTATCTCGGTCATTTGTTTTGTTTTATATTGTGCTTTTGACAAATGAACCGCCCCTTTCTAATCTGGAAATCGTTTTCATTTTACCATATTTTATAATCGTGTCAATATAATTTGAAAATGTTTTTCATTTTACATTTTGTGATTGCGTTCCGTCTGATGGCTTATTATAATTAACACGAATATACTTATAGCATTGGCAGGAGGTATACACATGAAGAAATTATTAGCAGACATGCATATGCATACATTGGTCAGCGGTCATGCCTATGGCACCATCCGCGAGATGGCAGCCGCAGCCGCTGAAAAAGAATTATCTCTGATTGGAATTACGGAACATGCACCGGGAATCCCGGGCACGGTAGATCCATTTTATTATCTGAACCTGGAAGTTATCCCACGCACAATCCACGGTGTGGAAGTGCTGCACGGAAGCGAGATCAATGTCCTGAATGACGGCACACTATCTCTTGGCCAGCGTTATATCGATCATCTGGATTACGCTATCGCAGGCATCCATATGCAGTGCTATGAAAATGCAGGATGCGACCAGAATACGACGAACCTAATTGAATGCATGAAGCACGACAAGGTGCGCTTTGTGTCACATCCGGACGATGACCGAACACCGTTAGATTATGACAGACTGGTTCAGGCTGCCCGTGATTATCATGTTGCATTGGAAGTGAATAACAGTTCCTTAATTAAGAAGGAAAAACGTGTGAATTGTTACGATAATTATAGAACGATGTTAGATCTCTGCCAGCAGTACCGGGTGCCGATCACCGTCAGCTCGGATGCACACGATCCAAGCGGTGTCGGTAATTTCACCCTGGCACTTGAACTGCTGGAAGAGATTGGATTTGATGAAGATCTGATCCTGACCAATGATATAGATAAACTCAAATCATTTATCAGGTAACGTAACGATATGATCAGCGTTTGTTATCTGCAATCCAGGCTGACATCTCCGCTGTCGGTCTGGATCACCAGCTTGCCACCCTTTCCTTTCTGAGTGTATGAAAGATTACAGTCATCCTCATCTTCCAGCACCTTGCCACCGAGTGCATCATCCACATCGATATCTCCCATATCTGTATCTATCTGAATATTCCATGCCCCCATTACATCTTCTGTTCCAACAAAGTGGATATCTCCCATATCAGAATCTATCTTCAGATTATCAAAATCACAGTTCTTGAAATAAATATCTCCGGAATTGCTCTGCACTGTACTATTCTCGATCTTGCATCCATTTAACATGATGTTACTCATGTCCGTCTTAATATCAGCCGTCTTCCATTCCTGTTCTTCCGGAAGGTAAAGCGTCACCACATTTTCATCCGTTGTGACCGGTCCTCCTCCCAAAAGTCCTGACAAGAATCCGATATCCACATGGTAATAAAACTTACCTGTATTATCATTTTCCCGAATCGTTAATTTGCCGTCCTTCACCTGATAACTCATCGGATCTTTCGTCTGGTCAGATGCCTGATAAGAAATATAACAGGACTGATCATCGGAAGGAACCACCTGCAGATTCACATCCGTCATGGAAATATCTACCGAATCGAAATCATCCAGTTTTGTCTTCTCAAGAAGAACCTCATTGTCTCCTTTTTTTGCAGCTCCATCCATCTTGTTCAGATCAGCTGCTTTCACATATTTACCACCGTCACTTGCGACACCGATTCCTGTCAAAATTGCACCACATACACAACATCCGACTCCTGCTACAAGCCATGCCTTTACCCAACTTTTCATCGCTCTAACCTCTCTTTCTGTCTGTAATCCGACGCACCAGCTTTGCGATCAGTACGCTGCTCCATTTACACAGATATACGCACAACAATACACCTAAAATGCCAGCTCCTATAGCAAACAGCCCGCTTCCTGTAATCATTGCGAAGCCGCCCATAGAGAATGGAACAGCCAGTATACCACGAGCAATAATCTTACCGCCAAGAATGACCATAGCTGCCGCAAACAAAACTACACATAGCAAAACAGCCAGTGCACACACAACCAAGGCCAGCACGACTGCCGCAAGTGCCACGAGAAGCGGTACTCCCACCGGCGCTGCAAACAACACCAGTAGTGCGATCCATACCACATGCTTGCCGGAGCCCTTCTGCTCCGCTCTGGTCTGTCCGTCTGCCTCATAGCTCTGATGATCCTCAATCTTCTTATCTAGCAGATTTGCCATCAATTCTCTGGCTGCCTCCTTCGGTGTACCAAGTTCCTTCATCAGTTCTGCTGCCTCTTCCTCATCTGTCTCCTGAAAATACTCGGTAAAATATTCCATCGCATCTTCATAATCCTGTCTTGGAAGCTTCCGCAAATGTTTATGCAATTGATTCAAATATTCTTCTCTGCTCAACCTCTTATCCTCCCTTCGATAATACCGTCTACCGTATCCTTGTAGACCTGCCACTCATTGCTCAGATATGTAATCTGTGTCCTTCCTTCCTCTGTAATTGAATAATATTTTCTCTTTCGTCCCTGATACTCCTGTGAGTAAGTAGTCAGATATCCTGCTTTCTGCAGTTTCTTCAATATCGGATACAATGTAGATTCTTTAATATCAGCAGCTTTCTTAACTGTCTGACTGATTTCATAACCATAGGAATCCTTGCTTTCTACCACTGTCAGGATCATGTATTCAATCAGTAATGCAGATACCGGAAAATACATCGAACCACCTCCTTGTATATGTGTAAAATATTTATATATATAAATTTTATATATAATATACCTCTCTCCAATCCGCATGTCAATACATATATAAAAATTTTATATATTCTTTTTTCATGGGATTCATTTTAGTATGAAAATACGCAATACGTACATAGGAATTGTAAATACACATGAAATTCATGAAAAGAACTGGAGGGATTCTCTATGAAAACATACAACTGGGCAACCTACGGCACAGGAGTCATCGCCAATCAGCTTGCACAGGCTATGGCAAGCCAGGGACGCAAACTCTATTCTGTTTCTAACCGCACCTACGCCAAAGGTGTTGCATTTGCAGAAAAATACAACATTTCCAAAATATACGATAACCCGGAAGATGTATTTACCGATGAAAATGTAGACATCATCTACATTTCCACACCACACAATACCCATCTTCCCTTGCTGCTCAAGGCTCTGGCAAACGGGAAGCATGTACTCTGCGAGAAATCCATCACATTAAATTCTGACGAACTTGCTCAGGCTATAGCAGCTGCTGAATCCGGTCATGCTATTCTCGCCGAGGCAATGACCATTTACCATATGCCATTATATACAAAATTACATAAGATTGCCGTATCCGGAGAACTCGGACCGTTAAGAATGATCCAAATGAATTTTGGAAGTTATAAAGAATATGATATGGCGAACCGTTTCTTCAACCGTAATCTGGCAGGCGGTGCTATGCTGGATATCGGCGTATATGCTTTATCATTTGCCCGTTGGTTCATGTCATCAGCGCCGGATCAGATCCTGTCGCAGGTAAAGCTTGCTCCTACCGGTGTCGACGAACAGGCAACCATTCTTCTCAGCAACCAGGAGCAGGAAATGGCAACCATCACCCTGTCTCTTCACGCCAAACAGCCGAAGCGCGGACTGGTTATATTTGAAAAAGGGTATATAGAAGTATATGAATATCCCCGCGCAGAAAAAGCCGTGATCACCTACACCGAATCCGGTAAAAAAGAAACCATCGAAGCAGGAAATACCGCCGATGCGCTTCTCTATGAAGTGTTAGATATGGAAGCAGCTGTAAGTGGCGAAAAAGACGTGACTGAGACCCTGCATCTGGATTACACAAAAGATGTCATGCAGGTCATGACAAAGTGTCGCAGCGACTGGGGAATGACATATCCAGAAGAAGAAATGTAAACAAAATGTGCAATTTATTTTGACATTTTCAAAGTTAGATGCTAAGATAAGTATAGAAAAAGAGTGCTACCGATAGACGGTTAGTCCACATTTATTAGTTACAAAAATAACCGCTTAGTTTGCAGACCGGGGCGGTTATTTTTGTGTCTTATTATTATCTCTGCCGAACGTGTATCCAGCACAAAAGCATGTGATGCCGAAGCTCACTACTGCTATGAAATCCAAAATACTCATTGGCACAGCCCTCCTTTCCAATGGATTCCCTAATGGGTTTCTATGTAATCAGAGGTTCACAGTTCCTCTGTTGAAGAACTAACCGCCTACCGTTATGGTAACACCCTATTAATATATTATCACAGTATTTCGTTATTTTCAACCAAATGTTCCTTATTTACTATTTGTACTATTCAAAAAACGCCTACCGGCATTCTGCCAGCAGACGGTTTTCTTCATTCATTTTATATGCTATTTCTATAAGCTTCCTTTCAATATCCGTACGACTTCTTCTCTTCCCAGTACTTTATATCCACCTTCCAGGATAATCGTCGCATTTGCGATATCTTCGATTGAAGCTTCTGTGGCACCAAGTTCTGTCAGATTCATGACCAGTCCAAGTTCTTCCATCCATGCTTTCATGGCATCCAGACCTTCTGTCGCAATCTGTTCATCTGACTTTCCAGCCGGATCCACATCCCATACATTCTCAGCAAAGCGTACAAACTTTGGCAAGCCGTATGGCATAATATATTTGTAATATGGAAATGATACTGCTGCCAGTGTCATACCATGTGTCGCATTTATAATCGCCCCTGCTGCCTGTCCCAGCATATGTACCATCCAGTCTTCAGACTTTCCGCGCGATACCAGCGTATTCAGTGCCCAGGTTGCTGTCCACATAATATTACTTCTCGTCTCATAATCCTGCGGATTCTGATTAGCGATACGGCTGGAATGGATCACAGACTTCATCAGACCTTCGCTGACATAATCACTGGTATTATCATCTTCTCCTGAGAAATACTGCTCACAGATATGATTAAAAATGTCATAAATGCCGGATACCATCTGATAATGCGACAGCGTCATCGTATATTCCGGATTCAAAATAGAAAAACGTGGCATGATCTTCTCATCTGCAAATACGTGGCCAATCTTCAGTTTGGCATCATGATTCGTAATAACGGAACCTGCATTCATCTCTGACCCTGTTCCTACCATCGTCAGTACGCATCCTACCGGAAGTGTCTCACAGGATGGTTCTTCAAACCGCACATAATACTTCTCCCATGGATCTTCGTCACAGTTAACCGATACGGATAGTGCCTTGGAATAATCACAGACAGAACCTCCTCCGACAGCCAGAATGAACTCTGCCTTATGCTGTCTTGTGATCTCCATGCCCTCGTATAATTTCTCAATCGTAGGATTCGGCATAACACTTGCAATCTCAGCTACATTCTTGTCATTCTTCTTCAATATATCGATTACGGCATCAGATATTCCTCCATTTCATTTCTGATAAACAATTACTGTGAAGCAGTAACGCTAAGCATACTATAATCCATAAAGTTAACTTTAGGTCAAGGTCTTTTTCTCATTTGCCTTGTTTCTTACCATTTCCAGTTCTTCCGTATAAATACAGTTCGGAATTGTTCCGTTTTTCACATCTTCTATGCACTCTTCAAAGTCAAACCAGCTCACCTCGCTGAGTTCTTCTTTCTGTATCTGGAATTCCTCTGCTTCTCTGTCCATCCACAACAGGTATACATTGCTGATCTGATTATCTTTGAACCGCTCTCCATGGAAGATCTCTTCGAAATGAAACTTTCTCTGACCACAGTACACCAGATCTTCTGCCTGTACTTCCACTCCCAGCTCTTCTTTTAATTCCCGCAGTGCTGACGGTACAAAGTCCACACCCGCCGGAATATGTCCTGCACTGGAAATGTCATAGCAACCCGGATAAGAATCTTTCTCCTCACTCCGCTTCTGCAGAAGCACCTGCAATCCTTCCCTGTGTGCCGTCACACGGTCGATCACCTCTCCGGTCGGCTGACCATTATCATCTACAATATCCAGAATCTCTTTCGCCATATCTATCTCTCCAATCTCGCGCGTTGCTGTTTTTCTGCTTCCTCCAGGGATTCATAACCGTAAAGAGCTGTCATATTGCGCAGCGTCTTCTCCGACAAGTTCTCGTGATCTGCAGCCATCTGATCATACAGCTTCTTAAGCAGGCCCACCGTCCGGTCAGAATACGTACTGATCTCACCTCGGGCATATGTCTCTATCGAAGTATCCCACGGCGTATCTTCTGATGTATGGATCACACGTCCTGTGCTTGCAACCCCTGGAAATTTCGCCGCAAAATCTTCTTCCCATCGTATCTGCTGTGCAATCATCTCTTCCTGCATCTGGATACGCTCTTTGCTCCGCTTCGGAAGAATATCTGCCAATTCCGCATACCGCTCCGGTGCGGTACTCTCCATCATGCGGGCATATTTTTCCGTCAGCAGGTTCCAGTGTGCTGCCTCTGCTTCAATCAGATCCTGTCTATAGCTCTCCAGCAGTTCCTGCGTCCAGTTCATAAACTGACTCTTCCGCATGATGACAAATGTCTCATGGTCATCCTGACAGCTCGCACGACCGCCTTCATTCTGCACATACTGAAACTGTTCCCATTCCCGCTCGATCACTTCATCTATTAACGCTTCCCGTTCTTCCATTTTATCCTGCATCTCCTTTTTATCTTGCATCACTCTGCAGCCTCCTTATGATCTCCTGTTTCTGGATTTCCAGAAATGCTTCTTTCGTCTCCGTCAGTCCCTGGCGGTTTAACTCTTTTACTACTCCTACGCAGATGTCCTCGATCTGACTCTGCACGCTGCTTTGTCCGTCATTCTCCGAATCTGCGCCTGACATCTGCATCAGTTGCGTCAGCTTTTCTTTCAGATTTGTTAATACATGAAATGCATCCATGCCCCGCATCTTCCATTTATAAAATGGCTGATACATCTGATTCAGATGATACCCAGTTTCAATCGCCGCATTTACAAATTCACTGACACACAACCACGCTGCCGCCTGATCGCCTCGTTTGCGCATCCGTCCATAATTATACTGACCTGCCTGCGCCATCACACCAAGTGACATGGCAAGCTTCCGCAGACGCACACCTTTCGGATACGCTGCAAAGGTCTCTCTTCTTCTGGTAAATTCACCCAGCGGATCGGTAAATATCTCACCATTTGTTACGGTTCTAAGTGCAGGTATCGGAATCGACATCCAACGCGCAAGTCCGTTTCGTGTTTCTCTGTCCGGTGCCTGTTCGTATCCTGTATATCTCCGAAAGAACTCATCCATACAGAGTACCCCCACACGATCACCACCCTGCGCCGTCACATTTCTTGCCGGGAATCCCATATACTCTCCCGGAAGTTCTGTATAGGCTCTCTGCATCTCCTGCCCCACAGCTTCATAATCTTCCCTGGTAAGCCACAGGCAGAATCCCGGGCCAAAATCATGATCTGCTGACGTCACATCATCATATCCCAGACACTCTGATCCTTCGCCCACAAGTCCTGCTGCCACCCGGTCCACATACTCTGGAAATTTTTCTTCCAGCATCGGCTTTCCATATTCTTCATAGTATCTTCTGGCAATATCCATGCCTTTCAACTTCTGATTCCGAACCGCTTCCGCACGCTTCTTCGTATCCCGTACCAATTCCAGATTACGAACCGTTACGCGGTAATAATCATTCTCGCCGTAGTTCGCCAGAATCTCCTCCAATGCCTTTTCGTACGTTTTAATCGACTTGTCCAGTTCTCCTTTTCGGAAATACCCTTCCCCAAGTCCTGACAATGCCGATGCATAATGCGAATCCTTCTTTCCTTCCTGACATTCAAAAATCTCTGCTGCCTGCTGCATATGCTGCAGTCCTTCGTCAAGTTCCTGTAATGCAAAACAAAGATTACCGATATTTGCATGTGTAATCGCAATCTCCACATCCGACTGCTCCAGCCTCTGAATCAGCCCCATCGCCATCTGCAGATCCGCTTTTGCTTCCTTAAGGCGGCCGGTGTTTGCATACAAAATACTTCTATTGTTATATAATGTCGCCATCCGATAATCCGGTTCATGTAACTTTTCCTTAAATATCGCATAGGCTTCTTCATAATTAGATTCTGCCTTATCCATCTGCCCCATCACGCGCTGCGCCGTACCAATATTCAGCAGCATCGTAGCATAGTCCGTTGTTCCTTGGATGCCAAGTTTCTCTGCGATTCTCACAGCTTTCTCAATGCACCACTCACACTCCGTCGGCTTGCTCATCACACGGTAATATCCCATCAGTTCATTTAATATCGTCAGCATCGCCGGACCATCCAGACATTTCCCTGCTTCCTCCAGACCGGATTTCAAATACGCCTCTACCCCTTTCGGATTCGTCGCATACATATGATCTAATTCCAGTAAAAATTCATTTAAGTCAAACATATTCTCTCCTTTTCAGGTTCCGTACTCTTCTGATTTCTTAATGATTATTGTATCAACTCTTCCCTATATCGACTAGTGCCATATCCACAAAATCACCTGCTTTTTCCACAAAATAGTATCAAATCACTACATTCTCCCGTCTCATAATTGAAAAATTTTTACCTTTTAGCAAATGATTATCTTTCTCATTTACTCTAATTGACAATTGCTGGTTTAAATGGTAAATTCTTCTATAGGCATAATTAGTTAAAACTAACTATGCCTATTCTTTTGACAAACCTTAACACCCATAACACAAAGGAAGGAGAACCACACATTATGAAAAAGTTATGGCGTCGTCTTGGCGCACTCTTAATCGCAGCAGTCATGGTGCTGTCCGTTACTGTCCGGGAGGCAGGCACGGTGTACGCTGCCGGCACATTGCCAACGCAGGTGACCAATTGTGAAAACAGTTCTTTTAACGGACTTTTAACACTTGGCTTTGGCGATGATACAGCTGCCACCAATTACGTGAAAGCCATTAACAAAGTAACTGTGAATGACACAGAATTTACCAAGGGTACTATCAGCAAATACTGGAGCAACACCGGAACAATCTGGAACATCGATAATGTAATGGGAAGCTATGGATACTATCAAGCTCTTCAAATTTGCAATGAGAAGATCACATTTCCTGCCAAGATCGTAATTTCCGCAGACGGATACGATGATATGACTGTATCTGTAAAATATGAAAAATCCAAATACTCCGCAGAAATCGTCCAGAATGATAACAAACCATCAACAGGTTCTGACTACAAAGTCGTTCTGAAAGCATCTGCTAATGGAACCGTAAATGTTGACAAGGTAACCGCTAAAGAAGGTGAAAAAGTCACGGTAACTGCCACACCTGCTGATGGATATGTACTGGATACTGTCTCAGTAAAGGATTCTAAGAATGCAGAAATAACCGTAACAGGCAATACATTTGCCATGCCTGCATCTGATGTAACGGTACGCGCAGTCTTCAAAGCAAACGCTCCTGCTGAAGATAGCACTGTAAGTATCGACAGCATCAAGATGGAGACTGATTTCTTTAGTCAGAACTGGTATTTCACATTCCCGGAAAATGTGGACTATGTATCTAAAATCACAGGCGTATCTGTAAATGGAACTGCCTGGAACGCCATTTCATATAATCCATCCTCTGGTGGTTCCTATCGTGCAGACACATCCAATAGCCGTCTTACATTTGCGGCAAAAGACTTTAGCTCTTCATCGACAGTTCCTGTACTAAAAAGCGGAGATGTGATTACCATTACCGCCGACGGATACAAAGATCTCACCTTTAAGATTCTGATTGACACTAACGGTAAGATGACAGCCACAGCTGATGACGGTCAGGGCGACAATATGCAGCTCTATGTAAAGTTAGAAGGCAACTTTGAATGCGCCATTGTCGGTCAGAAAGATTACGACGGCGTATCTAGTGCTACCGGTGCTGCAAGCTCCAATAACAACAGCAATGTAACTGTATATGGCGCATTAGTAGAAAAAGGCAAAGAGCCTGCCGACAGTGACTGGAAAGAATTGAATAATGATTCTGACATTAATATTGTCGGAAGTAAGAGTAAGGTAAATATCGTACCGGATACCTCAAAAGGCACCAGCAAAGATGCTGACAGTGGTATGGAAGGTGTATACCTGACCATCAGCAGTGCACTTACTCTGAATGGAACACCAAAGGATGCCGGTGATTATCTCATTTCTGTCAGCGTAACGGATGACCAGGGACGTACAGCCGAAAGTAATGCACTTCCATTTACCATATACACCGGAAATGAAAAGCTTGCTGACCGTCTTGTCCTGGATAATCTGACGCAGACTCAGGATGGCAAATATATGTGGAATATCATGGAGCCATGGGCTATCAGAGATTTTGGTTCCAACACAGGTGAAAAAGAAAGTGTTCGCGTACCAAAGAATGTAAAAGCATGGTATGGTTCCAATGAGTCCGGAACTTACGGATATCTGGGTTATGACATTGCCTGGAAAGATGTTCAGAGTGGTAATATTCCACAGATCTTATACATCCCAAACGGATGCAACCTGACATTTGTTAATATGAAAATTCTCAGCAGCGTCCACATCATCGTAGAAGATGGTGGTACTCTGAACCTGATGGATTCCACCGTGCAGGGCATCATCGATGTTCAGAGTGGCGGTACATTCTCCATGAACTATGACAACTTTAACAAAACATTTGTAACCGGTGCTTCTGTATGCGGACAGGTTCGCATGGCAGACGGTTCTATTCTGGAAAATGCAGCCATTTACTCTCATGCGAATTATCTTGCCAACGGTGATCTTACCGACCGTTCTACTTCAGATCCGGTTGTGACCACTACCGGCAATGTAACTGTAAAAGGTAATGTATTTATTCAGGGCGACTCCGCCGGAACAGAAATTGGTCAGACCGCTCTTCAGGTAAAAGACGGTACACTTACCCTTGAAGACGGTGCTACACTTGCTGCTTTCGGTGGTGATGGAAATACCCTGATCTATTCTCAGGGTGGTACAGCTATCAAACTAGACAATGGTAAAATCACCGGCTCCGGTAAATTAATCGCAATCGGCGGAGATGTCCTCTTCGGAGATGGCGGCAATGCTGTAGAAGGAAATGGAACAATCTCTACTACAGAAGCATTCCTTCAGGGTTCAACCGCATATGGTGAAAAAGCCCCAGGGAAAGCAACCGACGGTACGATTAAAATCTTAAGCCCGAAACAGTCTGTCAAAGACGGTGAACAGCTTGATACAGGTTCTGACGATCCACTTGCAGATCTCTACTGGAAAACAGGTATTGATCCAATGCCTCCACTGGATAAATATATAACAGAAGAAGTGCCGATCGTTACTTATACCGTAACTTACACAGACGGTGTCGACGATGAAGTGATTTTTGAAGACCAGGTAACCACAGATCTGTCAGATGGCGATGCTACTCCGGCATTCAATGGCACCCCTGCCCGCGACGGATATACTTTCAAAGGCTGGAACCCGGCAGTTGCAGAGACTGTATCCGGTGATATTACTTACACCGCACAATGGGAAAAGAAAGATACATCAGATCCTAAAGATCCGACAAAACCGTCCTTCGAAAAACCTTCTAACAATGGCAACTCAGGAAGTGGTAATACTACAGGTAATGCCTCTGCTGACAACAAAAACACTAAATCTTCTAATGCCAAGAAAACACCAAAAACCGGCGATGAAAGCCATATGATGCTGTGGATCGTACTGATGCTCGCAGCAGTCGCAATGAGCGGTGTAGTCGTATATAAAAGAAAACGTTCTTAAATTATAATTTGACTATTTCACTAAAAATGTCACCAGGCAAAGCGCCCGGTGACATTTTTAATCATCTCTATTTATCGTATACTTCTTATATAAACTGTGCAAATATCGATGCGCCTACTACAGTCAAAAGTCCCGATACCACAATTGACAGACTACTCATCGCTCCTTCGATCTCGCCCATTTCCATAGCTTTGGAAGTACCGATCGCATGGGACGCCGTACCGATTGCAATTCCTCTGGCAATCGGATCCTGAATACGGAATGCCTTACACACAAACGGTGCGACAATATTGCCCAGTACTCCGGTAATAATAATGATTGCAACGGTAATCGTTACGTATCCGCCAAGTTCTTCCGATACGCCCATTCCAATCGCCGTAGTAATAGACTTCGGCAAAAATGTTACATATTCTTCATGACTGAATCCGAAGATCAGGCTCATTGCCAGTACACAGAGCAATGTAGTCAGCACACCAGACAAGATGCCTGCCACAATTGCTTTCCAATGCTCTTTCAACAATTCTATCTTCTCATATAATGGCACAGCAAGACATACTGTAGCCGGAGTCAACAGATAACTCAGATACTGTGCTCCGGAATAATATACATCATAATCGATATGTGCACATGCCAATACTGCGATTACTGCCACAATTGATATTAATACCGGGTTAAATATATCCATTTTCAATTTATCTTTCAATATACACCCAACACCATATGCCACGATGCTGATCGTCACGCCGAAGAATACCGAATTTTCAAAAAAACTCATTATTTATCCTCTCCTTTCTTTTCGCCCTTCAGCATCCAGTCTGTTACATATCCGGATACCAGCATTACCAAAAGGGTAGATATAACTGTAATTGCTGCATAAGCCAGCAGCTTCGGACGGATAATGTCCCATGAAGTAATCAGTCCCACTGCCGCCGGTATAAACATTAATGGCATGATCTCGATTAAAAATACAGCCGTTTCTTTCACATCTTCCAGTTTGATCCATTTCATACACAGGCATACAAACATCAGTACAAGCCCGTATATACTTGCAGGAATCGATAACGGAATCGCATAATTCAGCAATTCTCCGAGAAATGACACCGCAAGGATTATTCCAAATTGTTGTAAATATTTCATAATGTCCTCCTAAAAAATCAACGTTTTCCATTATAATCCTGCCATTTTAAAAAGTCAATTTAACAGAGTACTTTTTATCCATGTTCGTGAATAAATTAATCAAAAAGGATTAGATATCTCTATGAATCTTCACTCTGATCATCTTATCATCAAAAAAACTCTTTCCATTCTGTTCCTGTTCTCTCTGGCATTTCTCGTAGGACATTTTGCTGGCTTCCTAAGCACATATTTCTTTTCAGTTCCAGATCAGGCTGCCATAACTCCGACAGATGCCCGGATACACTCTTCTGCTGAAGGGAACTGGGGACTCAGCTTTCAAGAAGACGGCAAAACTCCAGTTGGTAATGCAACTATGACTGAGCTTGCCGAATATGACGCCTATTATGCGCAGGATACAACCGACAAAGTTATTTACCTGACCTTCGATGCCGGATATGAAAATGGTAATACTGCCCCGATTCTGGATGCTCTGAAAAAACATAACGCTCCTGCCACATTTTTTGTAGTCGGTACATTTGTCAAAGAAAACCCTGATCTGGTCAGACGGATGAACGAAGAAGGGCACATTGTCGGTAATCACACCTACAGCCATCCCGATATGTCCAAGATTGCAGATAAAGAATCATTTCAAAATGAATTAAAACAGGTGGAGGATCTGTATGAACAGACTGTTGGATCGCCGATGACGCACTTCTACCGACCACCTCAGGGCAAATACAGCATATCCAATCTGGCTATGGCAAAAGAACTTGGCTACAAAACATTTTTCTGGAGTCTTGCCTATGTGGACTGGTATCAGGATAATCAGCCTACTAAAGATGAGGCCTTTGACAAATTACTGAAACGCATCCATCCTGGTGCCATCGTACTGCTTCACAGCACCTCTTCAACGAATGCTCAGATCCTGGATGAATTACTTACCAAATGGGAAGAATTGGGATATGAATTTCGTGCTCTGGATGAGTTGAAATAACAGATGTTTTTTCTTATAATGGATATAGTGCTCTATTCACTGTCAAGTGATCACTTGCACAATACGAAGTATGTTATAGGGGGACTTGTATTATGCCAGGAAATATTTCGGTTCTATTCATTATGGAGCTCATTGGAACTGCAGCATTTTCCTGTTCAGGAGCTATGGTTGCAATTAAAAAAAACCTGGATCTGTTGGGAATTGTAGTGCTCGGTGTTATTACCGCAGTGGGAGGCGGAATGATACGAGATGTACTGCTTGGCATTCACCCGCCAACGCTTTTTCTAAAGCCGGTATATGTAACAGTTGCCGTCATCGCAGCAATCATTATCTTCCTGCTCATGCGTTCTAAAAACATTTCCAGATTTCTGCTGACCGCAGAATATTATGACTGGACAATGAATCTTCTGGACGCAATCGGATTGGGGGCTTTTACTGTAGTTGGTGTCAATACTTCCATCTCTGCCGGACAGGGGAATTTTCAGTTCTTAACCATTTTCCTCGGTGTGATTACCGGAGTCGGCGGCGGTCTTCTGCGGGATATGATGGCATGCGAAGTACCAGCAATCCTGCGCAAGCATGTATATGCCTGTGCCTCAATTGCCGGAGCGGTTTTCTATGCATACATAGGCAGCCGTATCTCTCAGGATATGGCACTGATTCTCAGTGCAGCCTGGTAGTTGTAATCCGTCTGCTCGCCAGACATTACGAGTGGAATCTCCCAAAATGCAATATGAATCATTTAAACTAACCATACAATAAGGAGGAAAACCATGAATTATTCAGAATGTATCGAACAGGCAAGAAAGCGAATCGGAAACTACTGTAAAGCCTGTCCTGAATGCAATGGAAAAGCCTGTCGTAACCAGATGCCGGGACCTGGTTCTAAAGGAATCGGCGATACTGCCATCCGCAACTATGACAAATGGAAAGACATCCGCTTACAGATGGATACAATTGCAGAGAACAAACCAGTTGATACCAGTCTGGAACTGTTTGGCAAGACATTCCAGTATCCATTTTTTGCCGGACCGGTCGGTGCCGTACAATTGCACTACGGTGATTGCCAGACTGATGTAACCTATAATGACATTCTCGTATCTGCATGTGCCGAATACGGAATTGCAGCATTCACTGGCGACGGCGTAGACAGCAATGTCATGGTAGCCGCAACCAAAGCTATTCAAAAAACAGATGGAATCGGTATTCCTACGGTAAAACCATGGAATCTTGACACGATCAAAGAAAAAATGAATCTTGTGCACACATCAAAAGCATTTGCCGTAGCAATGGATATCGATGCAGCGGGTCTTCCATTCCTGAAGAATCTTGACCCACCTGCCGGAAGCAAAACGGTCGAAGAACTCCGCCAGATTATTAAGCTTGCCGGTACTCCATTCATTGTAAAAGGTATAATGACCGTCAAAGGTGCACTCAAAGCTAAAGAAGCCGGTGCAGATGCAATCATCGTATCCAATCATGGCGGTCGCGTATTAGATCAGTGCCCGGCAACAGCTGAAGTTCTGGAGACTATTGCAAATGCAGTCGGCGATTCCATGAAGATTCTGGTAGACGGCGGTATCCGCAGTGGTGCTGATGTGTTTAAAGCTCTTGCACTTGGTGCTGATGGAGTTGTTATTGCCAGACCGTTTGTAACTGCCGTATATGGTGGTGAAAAAGAAGGTGTCCGCTCTTATATAGAAAAGATCGGTAGTGAACTGGAAGATACCATGAAGATGTGTGGCGTATCCAGTCTGAATGAAATTAACAGAGACTGCGTGTTTGTAGGTTAATATTTATTATAGAACTAAAAATGCCCGCTTTTATGCGGGCATTTATTTTGTCTTTCTTTACGTTTGAAGTATCACTTGCTCTCTACCAGATTCTCAATAGAACAAAGAATGTGCCTTGGCACATTCTCGCGCCTGCGGCGGTCGCTTGCGACATCTACCTTATCCGCCGCAGTGCGCATCCTCGCGGAGCGTTTTTTGCTTTACAGGAAAGCAATTTCCTGTAAAACAAAAAAAGACTGTAAACCTTATGGTCTACAGCCTCATCATATATACCTTCAAAACTGCATACAAGAAACTCTACATCTTCTTACCTATCTCCGTCTTGGTTATGCCCTCGACCGATTAGTATCAGTCAGCTACATGTGTTACCACACTTCCACCTCTGACCTATCTA
>NZ_QSDM01000025.1:0-35485 GCF_003464045.1 Dorea sp. AM58-8
TAGAGATACCCCGTGGAATATGCCGATGCTAAGAAGCACACATTTCCACGGGGTATCTCTATTCTTCTTTAAAATGGGAAGAAATCGGCATTAGCCGATTTCCCCTTTTCTTTCGGAAGCATTAGGGATGTTTGCTAATGTCCGATACTTAGTTACGGTTCTTCTAGATATATGTATACCTTTTTGAATGAGGGCGTTAGTAAGAGCCTGATCGCTAAATGGTTTCGCTTTATTTTCATATTGAATCAGTTGATGTAATAGAAGAGTAACCTGTGAACAACTGATTTCTTCATTGCCTGTCTGTGATAATCCTGTAGAGAACAATGATTTGAGAGGAACGATACCATTTGGATATTGGATGTATTTATTTTTTATGCCGCGGCTAATGGTTGAGACAGAAAGATTTAATTCGTCTGCAACATCAGACATTGTCATGGGATGTAAGGGTGCAGTTCCGTTGAAAAAAGCTTCCTGACGTTGTACAACGGAATTTGAAATCGCAAGAATTGTGTTCCGTCGCTGTTCAATCTGTTGGAAAATAAAATGTACCCGTTTGTATTTTTTCTCAAAGTAATCTTTTAAAAGCACGTCTGTAGATATCTGCATCATGTGGATATAGTAATCATTTAAACTATAATTTTCTATCCAGTTATCATTCAGAGAGATATTCCAGTTGTTTTCAGATTTTTCAACAATTATATCAGGAATGATATATTCGTTTGTGGAGTCTCCAATGCCTGTTAGCGGGGGAGGCGGTAAAAGTTTGACCAGCCGAATCATCTGCCGGACTTCAGGAACAGAGATGGCGAGGTCATCTGCAATAGTTCTCAGATTTCCGGATGCAATATCATCGAGATGATTTAAAATCAAGCGGGTATAAGATTGATTTTCAATGCCGTTGATGTGAAGCTGATACAGGAGGTAATGGGCAATATCCGGCTGGAATATTCCAGAAGGTTCCAAGGTTTGTAAAATGCCAAGACATTTTGCAGAGGATTCAGCAGGAATGTGATACAACTCCATCAGATCCTCTGGTGTATATGGAAAGAATCCCTTGTCATCCATTAAAAGGATCATCAACTTCATGATTTTTAATTCTAATGTGCTGAACTCGGAATAATGGATCTGGTTCATGATAAAATCAACGAGGTAATTATTATTAAGAGCGCGTATCTCTGGCTGGAATGCCTCATCCGATGTTGCTGATGCCTTTGAAAAGGGGCGACTAACTGCAGAATCTGAGCTTTTTACATCCAATAAAGGGTTTTCATTATATTCTTCCTGTAAAAAAGTACTTAATTCATAGTTGTCCATGGCAAGCAGTTTTAAAGACTGAATCTGTTTTTGACTGAATATCAGTTGTTGCTTTTGGGAAAAAATAAAACCTTGTTCCATAATGAATATCACCTCCTATAATTTATAATAGCAAAAAACGTGCCAAATTTGTGTGTTAAATTTTGAAAAGAACACACTAAAATGGCATGTTTTTTGCTTTATAAAATAATAAAAAATAAAACAAAGGAGTGTGGAAAATGTTAACAGAGAAAAGAGTAGAAGAATTAGAAAAATTTGCCACGGATATACGGATCCAGACAATCCGTCAGATGAAAACAAGAGGTTTCGGACATATGGGAGGTGCGATGAGTATATGTGATCTTCTTAGTGTGTTGTACGGAGAACAGATGAAATATGATGCAGATAATCCAGAATGGGAAGAGCGGGATTGGTTGATCTGCTCGAAAGGTCATGCGGGCCCGGCAGTGTATGCAGCGTTGGCATTGAAAGGCTTTTTCCCAATGGATTGGCTAGATACCCTAAATCAGCCGGGAACAAGATTGCCGAGCCACTGCGATCATTCAAAGACACCGGGAATTGATGTGACAACCGGTTCACTGGGACAGGGACTATCGGTGGCTGCCGGAATCGCGTTCGCTAAGAAGATTGAACAAAAAGAAAATACAATTTTCTGTATTATTGGTGATGGAGAAAGTCAGGAAGGGCAGAACTGGGAAGCTGTTATGTTTGCTGCACAGCAAAAACTTGGTAATCTGATTCTGTTTGTTGATGACAACAAGCAGCAGTTGGACAATATGACGTCTAAAATATGCAACATGGATAGCTTTGCTGAAAAATTCCGTAGTTTTCATTGGGATGTTCAGGAAGTAGATGGACATAACATTAATGAATTAAATACTGCAATTACAACTGCGAGAAATAATGATGAAAGACCTCATGTGATTGTGATGAACACAATAAAGGGAAAAGGATGTTCCTTTGCGGAGAATATATTAAAAAATCATCATATTAACGTGTCAGCAGAGCAGGCGGAAGATGCAGTCAATAAATTGAAACGATAGGAGGATTATAGAAAATGGAAAAAACATATACAGTATCTGAAAGAAAAATGGCCGGAGTATATTCAGATACGATTACAAAAATAATGCGGGAAAATAAGAATGTAGTTGAATTAGAAGCAGATCTCGGTGGTTGTATTATGGGTAGTAAAATGGATGAAATTGATCAATATCCGGGACAACTTGTTAATTGCGGAATTCAGGAAGCAAATATGGTTGGCGTAGCATGCGGTATGTCTGCAGCAGGGAAAATCCCGTTTGTACATTCGTTTGCACCGTTTATATCTAGAAGAGCAAATGATCAGATTTTTATTTCTGGATGCTATTCTCATGCGAACGTAAAACTAGTTGGCTCAGATCCGGGAATTATGGCGGCTTACAACGGAGGAACACATATGCCATTTGAAGATGTAGCCGCATTGCGGGCTTTTCCAGAACTGACAATTATAGAGCCAACGGATGAAGTGATGTTAGAAAAACTGCTTTATCAGTTGGTGGATTTAAAAGGAATGTATTATATAAGATGTGCCAGAAAAGCAGTTGTCAGGTTGTATGACAGTCAGGAAGAGTTTGAGATTGGAAAAGGGAAAGAACTCAGAGAAGGTACAGATGTGACAATTATAGCGAGTGGAATTATGACGGCAGAGTCCTTGAAGGCAGCAGATGTTTTAGCAGAAAAAGGTATTTCTGCCAGAGTGGTAGATATGTTTACTATTAAGCCATTAGATAAGGAACTTGTCCTGAAATGTGCAGAAGAAACAGGTGCAGTTGTTACAGCAGAAAACCATTCTATGTATAACGGTCTTGGAAGTGCGGTATGCGAGGTGCTTGCAGAAAACCTGCCGGTGCCGGTAGAACGGATTGGCATAGAAGATGAATTTGGAGAGGTTGGAGATATGGAGTATTTAAAGAAGAGATTCCATCTGACCGCAGAAGATATTGTGAAAAAAGCAGAGAAAGCAATAGAAAGGAAAAGCAAAAAATGAAACGGATAAAAGCAAAACTTACGAAGGCTGGTCATTTTGAATTATTTGAAGAGCAGATGCCGGAACTAAAAGAAGATGAAGTATTATTGAAAATGATAAGTGTAGGTTTATGTCATTCAGATGTTCCTGCATATCTGGGAACAAGTGCAATGGGCAAAAGTCCACTGGGTTTTGAAGCCATGGTGAAAAATATTCAATATCCAATGGGACTGGGACATGAGCCCGTAGCTGTAGTACAGGAAATAGGGAGAAGTGTTACGAAATTTAAGCCGGGAGATTATGTGACAGGAGTATCTTCTGAATGCTTTACAAGTCATATGATGCTGAATGAAAATAAACGTCTTGTTAAAATTCCAGATACGGAGAAACCTATTGATGCCTGTCTTGGAGAACCAATGATGTGTGTTGCAAATATTGTTCAGGCAGCGAATCCACGTTTTGGTGATCATGTAGCTGTGATTGGATGTGGATTTATGGGACTATTGGCAATAGCTGGATTGAAAAATGATAGATTGGGAAGTCTAACAGCAATTGATTTTGATTCAGATCGTCTGAAACTGGCAGAAAAATACGGAGCTTCTGAAACTATATGCCCTTTGCAGGAAGATTTACAGTCGAGCATGATGAACATTACAAAGGGAAAAGGATTTGATGTAGTTATTGAAATAACAGGAAGCTTAAAAGGCCTGGCATCAGCATTGCAGATTATTAAAATTGCAGGAAGAGGAAAGATCCTTGCACCGTCTATGTATACGAAAAATGAAATATTTACAGAGGAAATGGCTTATAATATGATGTATCGTTCACCGATTATTCATGTAGTTCATCCTTGGTACTGCGAAAACTATATGGATGTGCTAAAAAAGGCAGTGGATGCGTATGTAAAAGATATTTTCCCAACAGATAAACTGATTACACACAGAATTCCAGTCACAGAGATTAATGAAGGCTTCCAACTGCTTACAACAAATCCAAAAGAATACATAAAAGGAATTATTACATTTAACTAGAACAAATGCTGGCAGATGGAATGATATCGGAATAAGATAGCTCTGTATACTGGACTCCTAGTAGAGAAAATGATAGAATTCTTTTAAACTATAGATGAAAACGCCTGGTTGGTGCATTGATTTACTAGAAGAGAGGGCTAAAGACTTGAATAGAAAAGAAAAAATATTGCAATGTGTTCGACAAATGGTAGATGAACAGGAAACGAAAACCGGAATAGATTCTGGTACGATTGCAGAGGCGTTAGGATTAGAACGAAGTAACGTGAGCAGAGATTTGAATGAATTGGTGCGGGAAGGTCTTGTAGTAAAATCAGAAAGTAGACCGGTACTGTTTATGGAAGCATCAGTCTGTGAAGAGTTAGTAAAAAAAGCAGAGGAAGAAGACGGTAAAACCGCATTTAGCAATCTGATAGGCAGGAACGGATCGCTGAAATCTCAAATCGAACAGGGGAAATCAGCAATTTTGTATCCACCAAGAGGCTTACATACACTTTTGGCTGGACCGACTGGGACGGGAAAAACAACATTTGCAGAAAAGATGTATGAGTATGCGGCACAATCGGGGATAATTCGTGAAAAGGAAAAACTGATTGTTTTTAATTGTGCAGAATATGCACAAAATCCTCAGCTGATCCTGTCACAGTTGTTTGGATGTAAAAAAGGAGCCTATACTGGTGCAGAAAAGGATAAAATTGGACTTGTTGAGCAGGCGGATGGAGGAATTTTGCTGTTGGATGAAATTCACCGCCTGCCTCCGGAAGGTCAGGAGATGCTATTTTTATTGATGGACAAAGGAATTTATCGGCGTCTGGGTGAAACAGATAAATTCAGAGAGGCAGATGTACTGATTATCGGTGCTACGACAGAAAATATTAATACAGTTCTTTTAAAGACATTTTTGCGGCGTATGCCTGTTGTAATCCATTTGCCAGCATTGAATGAACGCCCTATAGTGGAACGTCTGCAGCTGATAGAGATGTTCTTTGTAAATGAACAAAAAAAGGTGGGAGTGCCGATCAGAGTTTATAAAGAGGCACTCATAGCACTTCTGTTATATTATTGTCCAGGCAATATCGGACAGCTGAAAGCAGATATACAGCTGGTCTGTGCAAGAGCCTTTTTACAGTATAAGGTAGATAAACTGCAGTATGTTACGGTGGAATTGCCGGTACTGCCTGAGTATATCCAAAAAGGCCGTTTAGAACATCAAAATCAAAAGAATGATCTGATTGAATTTTTGAGATATTCGGATGATTATCATTTTTTTGAAGGTGAAGAAACAATCGGCAATCAAAAACAGTCGCTATATGATATTATTTCGGAGAAATATCAGACTTTTAAACAACAGGGAAGAACAAAGGGGCAGATTACAGGGATATTACAGGAAGATCTGGACCAATATATGGAACAGCTGATGGAAAAATATCATGTGACAGATCAGGAGGATGGCAGAAAGAATCTGTTGAAAATTATAAATGCCAATGTGTATTATGCAGTTGAAGAAGTGATTCAATTTGCAGAAGTGCGGTTGGAAAGAAAATTATCTGAACAGGCTAAGATTGGAATGACAATGCACGTAAATGCCATGCTCGAACGGATTGAAAACGGAGTTCCGATAAGGGAAGAGGTTGGCAGTGATATTGCATTAAATCATCCGAAAGAATTTCGAGTAGCAAAGACAATTAAAAGGCTACTGGAAGAGGAACTCGATGTTCAGATACCAGAACGGGAATTGGTATACCTGACAATGTTTTTATGTGTTTCGAATGAACAGATAAAACAGTATACAGGCATATTGGTTATGGCTCATGGTAATTCAACTGCGAGCAGTATGTCAGAAGTTGTTAATCAGCTGATGAATACGGATCATTGTAAAGCACTTGATATGCCGTTGGATATGTCTGCTGAAATTATGTTTGAAAAAGCTGTTGCAATGGTGAAGGAAATCGATGAGGGCAAGGGAGTCCTGCTGCTAACTGATATGGGTTCACTGACCATGATGGGAGAATTGATTGAACAGAAAACCGGAATTAAAGTGAGAACCATAACACTTGCTTCGACCGCGATTGTGCTGGAAGCATTAAGAAAGTCATTGATGCAAGATATGTCCTTGGATGAAATCTATGCAGATTTGAAACAGGCATTTCAGTTCTTGATAAAGAATCAAGATGAGAAGAAGAATATGGGGTGTATTCAGCGCAGGATTATAACGACATGTTTTACCGGACAGGGAACAGCTGTAAAAATCAAAGATATTATCATGGAAATGCTCCCAGGAGCATTGAAAGATATGGTGCATATACAGTGTATGGATTTCAGGCAGGCCGCAGACGTGCAGAATGGGAAAGAGGGATTGCGGCGGAAAAGGATTGATGCTGTAGTTGGAACAGTAGATTTGAAATTGGACGGTGTACCATATATTTCTGTCGATGAATTGATTGCGGGAGAGGGAATGCGCCGGCTGGAACATATCTTATCGAATGCATCGGATTTGAATATTTCGAATGAACAGGAGAGCGATGTAAAGACAGAAATATTAGCTGAGACGCTTTCGGGGATACTGGCTTTTCTTAATCCGGCAAAGATTATTCCATTGCTACTGAAATCGTTTGAGGAACTGACGACTCAGGAGAAAAACAGAAAGGATATTAAATTTCGTTATGTAATTCATACGGCATGTATGCTGGAACGTATTATGCAGGGAGAAATTATACAGCATAAACAGACGGAAGAGATAAAAAAGAAGTATGAGACACTGTTTAATAGAATCAAGCAGAGTTTGGGAGATATTGAACATATGTTGCATATTGATATTCCGGATTCAGAAATTGTGTATTTGATAGAAATGATGGAAAATATATAAGATGAAAGTATCGGTTTATGACGCAGGTTATGCGTTATAGATCGATACTTTTTTGTCTAAACACACTTTATGCAGAAAAACAACACACAAAGCTGGCACGCAATTTGCTCTATAAATAAGTAAAAGAAAAAAGAAATGAGGTGATGGGTAATGATTGGTGTGTTAGTTGTGACTCACGGAGATTTCAGCGAGTCCATTATTAAAAGTATGGAGTTGATTTTCGGTCATCACGATAAGCTGGAAGCACTGACATTAAATCATGGCGATGATGTGCGGGAACTATTGCGCAAGGTAAGAGAGAAATCTAAAGAATTAGATGATGGTGACGGTGTGATCGTTCTTGTCGATCTGCTTGGCGGAAGTCCCTGCAATGTGACTGCATCCTGCTTGAGGGAAGAAAATATTCAATGCGTGACAGGACTGAATCTACCAATGTTGATTAATGTATTGGAGAATAGAACAGAAACTTCACTAAACAGTCTTCCGGAAGTAGCAATGGAAGGAGGAAAAAATGGAATCGTAAATATGAAAGAACTGATCAGCTGATGAAGAGGTGATTAATTGATGAATGAAATATTTTTTCGGGTTGATGAACGTTTGGTTCATGGACAGATTCTTTTTAAATGGCTCGAACATGCGTCATGCAGTAAATTATATATCATTGATGATCAGGTGGCAACGGATCCTATTTTACAAGGTGTACTAACAATGACGGTTCCTGAGTCTGTAGAAGTGTTTTTTTATAGTGCAGATGAAGGTGCTGAAGCTGTTATGATAGCGGATGCAAATGTACTTGTACTGTTAAGAACATTGGATACATTGTGGAGAATATATGAGAAGGGAACTGAAATCAAAACAGTAAATATCTGCAGGCTTCCATTTGCTCCTGGCAAAAAGAAATTATATGAAAATATATATGTGTCTGGGCATGAAGAAGAAATTATAAAAAGTTTGACGGAGGATGGGACAGTTCTTTATATACAGATGGTTCCAGATAATGAAGCAGTGTATATCAGAGATCTTATATAACAGCAAAGAGGAAAATTGTATGAAAACAAAAATAATACTGTTAACACATGGAGGCTGGGGAGAAGAATTATTACAATCTGCTCAGATGGTTGTAGGAAAAATAGAATGCTGTGAAACACTGAGCCTGATGCCGGAGGATTCCATTTCTAATTATATGCAGCGCATAGATGCAGCGATAGAAAATGCAGAAAATGTTTTGCTATTGACTGATCTGGCAGGGGGAACACCGTCGAATATAGCCGGTGTCTATGCAAAGAAGTATGGAACGGTCTATGCAGTATGTGGTTTGAATATGGAAATGCTGATATGTGCGGATAATCTGAGAAATACGTATTACGGTGGAGAACTTGTTGACAAGATAGAAATAGCAGTAAAAGAAAAAATATTAAATTTAAAAAGATAGGAGAGGATTAGTATGGCAAAAATTTCATTAGTACGCCTGGATAGTCGTTTGATTCATGGGCAGGTTATCACAAAATGGGTGAAGATTGCGAAAGCGAATCGGATTATTATCATTGATGACGAATTATCAAAAGATGATTTTATGGTCATGATCTATGCGGCTGCCGCACCAAAAAATGTGTCTGTTGAGATTATATCAGTTGATAAGGCAGCAGAGGAATGGGAAAAAGATGAATTTGGAACGGGAACGGTGATGTTGTTGTTTAAAGATGTTGAATCATGTATGCGGACAGCACAGAAGGGCGTTCCGATTTCTAGCTTGCAGATTGGGGGCATACCAAGCGAACCAGGGCGAGTGACGATATTGCGTGCGGTTTCATTGAATCAGGTGGATATGGATCTGTTAGATGAAATGCATCAAAAAGGAACTGAAATTTATATTCATATCATACCGGAAGAACCAAGAATGGATTTCGATAAGATTAAAAGAACGTTTGAGGGATAGGAGGATAAGATTATGGTATTTGCATTAGCATTAGCAGCAGGAATTTGGTGGTGGATCGGACAAAGTAAAATGGGATATACATTTCATGCGGTTATCTGTCAACCGATTGTGATGGCACTTCCTTTTGGAATTATTGCAGGAGATGTCGGTACAGCGATGAAAATAGGAGCAAATGTAGAAATGGTATATCTTGGAATGGTAGCAGCTGGAGCAAATATTCCAGCAGATGAATGTCTGGCAGGATGTATTTCAATTCCAATTGCGTTATTAACCGGAATGGATCCTGCAGCAGCAGTGACACTAGCCGTTCCATTTGGTCTGCTGGGCGTATTTCAGGATCAGATTAGAAGAACGTTACAGGCAGTGTTTGCGCATAAGGCAGATGCTTATGCAGAACAGGGAAATGTAAAAGGAATCGAACGCTGTGCGGTTGCGTATCCTCTTGCACTGGGATTTTTATTGAGATTCCCGATTGTATTTGCGGCTATTTATCTGGGAGCAGATGTTGTAGAGAAGTTATTGGATGTGATTCCGGAATGGCTTACACACGGATTGTCAGTTACTGGATCAACACTCCCTGCATTAGGATTTGCAATTACGATTTTTATTATTGGCAAAAATATTTATCTTCCATTTTTTATTATTGGATTTTTTGCGGTTCAGTATTTGGGAATTAGCACAATGGCAGCTGCAATCTTTGGAACATGCATAGCATTATTGATCACGTTCCTGCGCAGAGAACAGATGGCCAAGTAAAGGAGGGGATTCAAATGGAGAATACAGTTGAAAAAAAGATGAATAGTAAAGAGCAGGTATTGTTGACAAAGAAAGATATCAATAAATCATTTTACAGATGGTATTTTGATGCTGAGGTGTCCAATTGTTACGAAAGACAGCAGGGAGTAGCGTTTTGTTATAGTATGATTCCTTGTTTGAAGAAGCTGTATACCGACAAAGGGGAATTGAGCGGAGCACTGCTCAGGCATTTGAACTTTTTTAATTCTCAGGGTACATGGAGTACACCGATTCATGGAATTACATTGTCTATGGAAGAAGAGCGTGCTAGCGAGGGTGAAATTACAGATGGAGCAATTACAGGTATTAAGACCGGATTAATGGGTCCATTAGCAGGAATCGGAGATACAATTGACTGGGGCACATTGAAAACCATCATATATGGAATTGCAGTGACATTTGGAATTACCGGAAATGTACTTGGAGCAATTATTCCATTTGCATTTATGTTGATTACGTTTTTCATAGGAAAAAATCTGTGGGCGTTGGGATACAAGATTGGAAAGGAATCTGTAAAAAATATTTTGCAGGCAGGATGGATCAAGGAACTGATTTCTGCAACAAGTATTCTGGGACTGTTCATGATGGGAGCATTAAGTGCTTCATATGTAACACTTACAACTGCCCTTAAGTTTAAAATTGCAGGAACTGAGATTATTCTGCAGGACATTTTGGATAGCATAGCTCCTGGAATTCTTCCTTTGTTAGTAGTCTTCGGCATTTATTATATTTTGAAAAATAAGAGCCAGAAATATGGACGGATTTCACTGGGGATCGTGTTGATATGTATTTTAGGTGCATTTATTGGGCTGTTTTAGCAGATTGAAATAAAATGTGCGTAGGGTAAGGAGAAAGACAATGATATTATCAATGGCAGAAATATTAAATGATGCAAAAAAAAGAAAATATGGCGTGGCAGCACCAAATGTGTTTAGCAGTATTACTGTGAAAGCATGTTTTGAGGCAGCAGAAGAGATGCATGCACCGATTATCCTTGATTGTGCAGGAATGCCTTTTTTAGAAGAAACGGCTGAGATTGCAAGGTTTTATGAAAGAAAATATCCAAATGTGTATGCAGCATTGAATTTGGATCATGGTGGTCCGTATGAAGAAATTGTAAGTGCGATTCGTTTTGGGTTTAGCTCAGTGATGATAGACCGTTCTATGGTTCCCTACGAAGAGAATGTACGAGAAGTTGCGGAGATTGTAAAAATTGCACATGCAGTTGGTGTGTCAGTCGAAGCAGAATTGGGACATGTGGGTCAGGGATTTGAATATGAAGAAACAAGAAATGCGGGGCTGACCAATCCAGAAGAAGCAGTTTCTTTTGTGAAAGAAACTGGAATAGATTGTCTGGCAGTTGCAGTAGGAACTTCGCATGGAGTATATAAAGGGAAACCGCATTTGGAATTTGATTTATTGTCAGAACTAAGTGAAAAAATACAGATTCCGCTAGTTCTTCATGGAGGTTCTGGAACAGGTGATGATAATCTTGCGAAAGCAGTATGCTGTGGTATTCAAAAGGTTAACTTGTTTACGGATTTAAGTAATGCTGGATTAAAGTCTCTGATGAAATATTTAGGCATTGATTGGGATCAGATGCAGCAGGATGGTACAAAAGGAGAATTTGCCAATATGAAAGCAAATTTGTGTGATGCTGGTCTGGAAGCAGGAAAAGGATACAAGGAATTGCTCTGCCACTATATTGAATTATTTGGAGGAGTCGGAAAAATTTAAGAAAGTTGGGGAAAGATTATGAAGAATTTTAGATTTACTTGCCCGACCACGTTTGTGTTTGGCAAGGGGGTTGAAGCAGAAGCGGGAAAAGAAGTGAAAAAATACGGAACAAAAGTATTGTTGCATTATGGCGGCGGTCATATTAAAAAGGATGGATTATATGACAGGATTGTTCAGGCACTAAAAGGAGAAAATCTAGAAGTATATGAACTTGGCGGCGTGAAAGCAATCCAGATATTGGTCTTGTACGTGAAGGAATCAGTCTTTGCAAGAAGGAAAAAATCGATGTTATTCTTGCTGTAGGTGGAGGAAGTGTGATTGATTCGGCAAAAGCTATCGGAATTGGTAGATATTATGATGGAGATGTATGGGACTTTTTCACGAAAAAGACCCCAGTAGAAAAGATGATGCCTTTAGGCGTTGTGCTTACAATACCAGCAACCGGAAGCGAAGCAAGTAATACAACGGTAGTTACAAATTCTGAAAATGGACATATGAAACGAGCACTGTCACATGAATGTCTCCGACCGGATTTTGCACTTATGAATCCTGAACTGACTTATACGCTTCCGGCTTATCAGACAGCAGCAGGAGGAGTTGATATCTTATCTCATATTATGGAAAGATATTTTACGAATGAAGAAGACTGTGAATTAACAGACAGACAATGCGAAGCACTTATGAAAACAGTGATCAAGCAGTTGCCAGTAGTAATGGAGAAACCAGAAGATTATGCTGCCAGAGCAGAAGTGATGTGGGCTGGTACAATGGCACATAATGGTGTATTAGGAGTCGGACGTGTAGAAGACTGGGGAAGTCATATGTTGGGTCATGAACTAAGTGCATATTATGATATGACACATGGTGCAACACTTTCCATTATTATTCCGCATTGGATGGAATATGTGTATCAGAATAACATAGCAAGATTTGTGAAATATGCAGTGGATGTATGGGGAATTGAAAATGATGTATTTCATCCGGAAGAAACCGCAGTGCGTGGCATTCAAAAAACAAAAGAGTTTTTCAAGTCATTAGGATTGCCAGTTTCTTTTGCAGATGCCGGAATTGATGGAGAAAAAATCGAAGAGATGGCAGAGAACTGTACGAAATTCGGAAGTGTAGGACACTTTATTAAGCTAAATAAAGAAGACTGTGTTCAAATTTATCAGGCTTCCTTAGAAAGATAAATATTATGTAAAAGCAGGAAAGAAGGTACTTATATGGGACGTGAGAAAATGCGTTTTTCAGTTTTGACAGAAAAAGGTCATGCAGAAGTGCGGGAGCGAAAACTTCCGGAAATCGGGACACATCAGGTGCTGGTGAAGCAGTTGGCATGTAATATTTGTACAACAGATTATGGTCAGTGGCTTGGATTGCGGGAACATCAGGGGTATCCAATGGCAGGTGGCCATGAAGGTTCTGGAGTTATAGAAGCAGTCGGTGAAGGTGTGAAAGATTATAAAGTAGGAGATTTTGTAGCAATTGCTTATGACGGATGTGGAGAATGTCTCGCATGTCGAAAAGGAGATGTTCTTCACTGCAGTAATGCAGCCTCAATGAAGGCAAAAACAGAGGACGGATATCTGGGCGGTTTTGGCTTTGCTGACTACTTTGTAAGAAATACGCGCAGTCTGATCAAGATGAACCCTAAGCTGGATCCAAGCGAAGCTGCTTTTTTGGAACCTCTTGCTACTGTTGTAAAAGGAATGAAAAAATTGCGTGTGAAACCATTAGAAACAGTAGCTGTGATCGGAGCTGGAACAATGGGATTAGTGAATGCATTAGCAGCGAGAGCATTAGGGGCAAGAGTAATTGTTTCAGAGATTATGGAGAAAAAGATCAATACTGCAAAAGAGATGGGATTTGAAGTTATTGATGCCGGAAAAGAAAATCCGATTGAAAAAGTAAAGGAATTAACAGATGGAATTGGAGCAGACGCAGTAATTATCGCAGTTGGAGCTTCATCAGCCAATAAACAAGCGTTTGAAATGGTAAAGGATATGGACGGAAGAATTTTGTTTTTTGCGGCAGGATATCCAGCACCAGAATTGGAAATTGATTCTAATGTAATCCATTATAGAAGACTTGAAATGATTGGAACATATGCCGCAGATACAATTGACTTTTTCACTGCAGGAAAAATGTTGAATTCTGGAGCAGTGGATGTTTCGAAAATTGTTGAACCAGTGAAATATAAACTTGATGATGTGCAGGAGGCATTCAAAGCAGCTGCAACTCCAGGAATGTACCGTGTAAGCGTGCTGTTAAATGAATAGAGGTTATGTTGCTTGTCTTTAATGATATAGATTCCTGGAAAAGGACTGTCGCTAATTAGCGGCAGTCCTTTTGGATGATAAAATGTTATATAGAAATAATTATAGTCTGCTCAGATTGCTGTTGTGATATCTGGAAGAAAATGTCACATCTTCACCAAACCATCCCGGAGGAGTGAACTGATTGGCCTCATCTTCGTCTGCAAATTCTACTTCTGCTAAAATTAATGGTGCAAGATCCCCGTGAAAGATATCCAGTTCTATTTTGTGGCGGTCATCTAAAGGGATTTCGTAGCGTGTCTTGACAATCAGTCTGCCATCTGCTTTTTCACGAAGGTGTTCATATGCTTCCTTGGTTAACGGAAGATTGTATTCTTGGCGAACCATAAGACCGGAAGATTTGTAAGTGAGTTCGTACTGATTATTATCTTTTCGGATGCGTACAACCGGGGAGGTACAGAGATAGCCTTGTTCGAGTTCTCTTGTCTTAGTAATATGTAGGTTATTCGGAATCTCCGGAATTAGATATTTGCGTTCTATTTCCATAAGTGTCTCCTTTTATGTATCCATTTGATATTGCTGTTATTCAGTATACACTTTCGTTTGCTTTTTTAGTAGTAGTTTGATAAACTTATAAAGAAATATGAGACTATAAAGGTGGAGGGCGACAATGAAGAAAGTAGCAGTTCTGTTGGCAGACGGATTTGAAGAGATAGAGGCTCTGACCGTTGTGGATATACTTCGCAGGGCAAGTGTGTATGTAGACACAGTATCCATTACAGATGAATACAAAGTCAGAGGTTCACATGGGATTAATGTGCAGACAGAAGATCTGTTTGATGAAGTGAATTTTGTAGAGTTTGACATGATCGTGCTTCCGGGCGGTATGCCGGGTACGACCAATCTGGATGAGCATCCGGGTGTAAAGAGAGTGGTAGAAGATTACGTGACATCCGGCAAATATGTAGCTGCAATCTGTGCAGCACCAAGCATTCTTGGAGGTATGGGATTGCTAAAGGGAAAACGTGCGGCATGTTATCCGTCGGTAGAAGACAAACTGTCAGGTGCAGTGATTAGCAGGCTCCCAGTGGTACAGGATGGTAATATCATCACCAGCCGGGGCATGGGAACGGCAATCGATTTTGCATTAAAGCTTACAGAAATCCTATTTGACAGAGAGAAAGCAGAGGAGCTTGCAGCATCCATCATTTACGAATTATAAAGACATTATAAAATACATAAATCTATACTAGCCAAGCACAGAGGTTTGTGTTATACTAGTGCAATGAGTGTAATGTAAGATGCTTGTTCCTCACCTACCGGGGAATGAGATAGAAATAGGAGGAAATGTCAATGAGTTTACAGGTAGAAAATTTAGAGAAGAATATGGCAAAGCTTACAATCGAAGTTCCAGCCAGTGAATTTGAGAAAGCACTTCAGAGCGCATACAACAAACAGAAGAAGAGTATCAGCGTTCCGGGATTCCGTAAAGGTAAAGTACCGCGTCAGATGGTAGAGAAGATGTACGGACCAGAGATTTTCTATGAAGATGCAGCGAATGAACTGATTCCAACAGCATACGAAGAAGAACTGAAGAACTGCGATCTTGAGATCGTATCACGTCCGACAGTTGACATCGTTCAGATCAAAAAGGGTGAGAACTTTATCTTTACAGCAGAAGTAGCTGTTAAGCCGGAAGTTACACTTGGTGAGTACAAGGGAATGGAAGTTGACAAGACATCTACCCGCGTAACACAGAAAGAAGTAGAAGCTAAGATCAAAGAAGAAGCTGAGAAGAATGCAAGAACTGTAACCGTTGAAGGACGTCCGGTACAGGATGGCGACGAAGTAATTCTTGATTTTGAAGGATTCGTTGATGGAGAAGCATTCGAAGGCGGAAAGGGTGAGAACTACCCACTGACCATCGGTTCCGGATCATTTATCCCAGGATTCGAGGAGCAGTTAGTTGGTGCTGAAGCTGAGAAAGAAGTTGAAGTTAAGGTTACTTTCCCGGAAGAGTATCATGCAGAAGAATTGAAGGGTAAAGATGCTGTATTCAAATGCACCATTCACGAGATCAAAGAGAAACAGATTCCGGAGATCGATGATGAATTCGCAGCAGAAGTATCTGAATTCGACACATTAGATGAATACAAAGCTGATGTTAAGGCTAAGATCAAAGAGCAGAAAGAGAACGAAGGCAAGCAGAAGAAGGAAGATCAGGCTGTAGAGAAGGCTGTAGCTAACGCTACAATGGAGATTCCGGAAGCAATGATCGACGAGCAGGTTCGTCAGATGGTTAACGAGTTTGCTCAGAATATGCAGTATCAGGGAATCAGCTTCGAGCAGTACTGTCAGATTACAGGCATGACTCTGGAGAAGATTCAGGAGGAGACTCGCCCACAGGCTGTTAAGCGTATCGAGACTCGTCTGGTTCTGGAGGCAATTGCCAAGGCTGAGAACATCGAAGTAACAGAAGAGAGACTGGATGAAGAGATCAAGAAGATGGCAGAGTCTTACAACATGGAAGCTGATAAGCTGAAAGAGCTTATGGGCGAAGAAGAGAAGAAGCAGATGATGGAAGATATCGCTGTTCAGGATGCTGTTACATTCCTGGTAGAGAATGCTGTAGAGAAATAATTCATCCGATTATCGCATAAACAGGTCAACGTATAGGAGGCGTGTAACATGAGTTTAGTACCTTATGTCATTGAACAGACAAGTCGTGGAGAACGCTCTTATGACATCTATTCAAGATTATTAAAAGATAGAATTATTTTCCTCGGCGAGGAAGTAACAGATGTGGCTGCCAATATTATTGTGGCACAGCTTCTATTCCTGGAGGCAGAGGATCCGGATAAGGATATCCATCTGTATATCAACAGTCCGGGAGGTTCTGTAACAGCAGGACTTGCAATCTATGACACTATGCAGTACATCAAATGTGATGTGGCTACATACTGTATGGGTATGGCAGCAAGTATGGGATCGTTCCTGTTATCAGGAGGAACCAAAGGTAAACGGTATGCAATGCCGAACTCTGAGATTATGATTCATCAGCCGTCTGGCGGAGCGCAGGGACAGGCAACGGAGATTCAGATTGCTGCAGAGCATATTCTGAAGATTCGTACCAGATTGAATCAGATTCTGGCGGAGAATACCGGACAGCCTCTGGATGTGATCCGTATCGATACTGAGCGCGATAATTTCATGAGCGCTGAGGAGGCCAAAGAGTACGGATTGATCGATGAAGTAATCAAAAACCGCAAATAAGCATTCATGCAATGGACGCAGCGCGCTTGGCGGGCTGCGTCTATGTGGTTTTTAGAATGATATTGAAATGAGAGGTGACAGAGCATGGCAGGAAGACTTGATGATCAGATCAGATGTTCATTTTGCAACAAACCACAGTCTCAGGTCCGCAAGCTGATCGCAGGACCGGCGGGATCGTACATCTGTGATGAATGTGTAGAGGTTTGTACGGAGATACTGGAAGAAGAACTGGAATATGAAGAAGGCAAAGGTCCTTTCGATGATATTACATTGTACAAACCGGAAGAAATTAAAGCATTTCTTGATGAATATGTGATTGGTCAGGAACAGGCAAAAAAGGTTCTCTCTGTAGCGGTGTATAATCACTATAAACGTATTATGGCTCAGAAAGATCTGGGCGTGGAACTGAATAAGAGTAATATTCTGATGCTGGGACCGACCGGATGTGGTAAGACACTTCTGGCACAGTCGCTGGCGAAGATATTGAATGTGCCATTTGCCATTGCTGATGCAACAGCTTTGACAGAGGCGGGATATGTCGGAGAAGATGTAGAGAATATTCTTTTGAAGATTATTCAGGCAGCAGATGGAGACATCGAGCGTGCAGAGTATGGCATTATCTACATTGATGAAATCGACAAGATTACCAGAAAATCCGAGAATCCATCCATTACCCGTGATGTATCGGGCGAGGGTGTACAGCAGGCATTGCTGAAGATTCTGGAAGGTACGATTGCTAATGTACCACCACAGGGTGGAAGAAAGCATCCACATCAGGAGCTGATTCAGATTGATACAACAAATATCCTCTTTATCTGTGGTGGAGCATTTGAAGGACTGGATAAGATTATAGAGACTCGTATCGATAAGAAGTCCATTGGGTTTAACCAGGAAATTGCGGAGAAGCATGAGGACAGTGTAGATCGTCTGCTGAAGCAGGTGCTTCCGCAGGATCTGGTGAAGTTTGGCATTATTCCGGAGCTGGTTGGTCGTGTGCCGGTTACGGTATCTCTGGAAATGTTAGATCAGGATGCATTGATCCGGATTCTTACAGAGCCTAAGAATGCGATTGTAAAGCAGTATCAGAAGCTTCTGGAACTGGATGGAGTGGATTTGAAGTTTGATGACAGAGCACTGGAAGCGATTGCGGAGACGACTCTGAAACGTCGTACAGGAGCAAGAGGACTTCGTGCAATTATGGAGAATGTCATGATGGACACGATGTATAAGGCACCGTCTGAGAAAGCTCTTAAGACATGCCGTATTACCGAAGATGTGGTCAATGGTACAGCCGATCCAATCTATGAATATGACACATTGAATACTGAAAGTGCATAAATGTGCTGAATCAGGGGCGGGGCAGAATATAACTCCGCCCCTTTCATAATAAATACCGATGAGTAGACAGGAGTGACAGAAATGAACGAAATCAGTATGCCTGTAGTTGCATTGAGAGGACTTACCATTCTCCCGGAGATGGTAGTTCATTTTGATGTGAGCAGAGAGTGCTCAATCAATGCTGTCAATGCGGCTATGGAAGAGGAGGGACAGAAACTTTTTCTGACGGCTCAGAAAGACCCCGAGATAGATATGCCGGAAGCAGAAGATCTTCATAAGATCGGATGTGTGGCAGTGATTAAGCAGATCATTAAATTGCCGAAGAATATCCTGCGTGTACTGGTTGCAGGAGAATGCCGGGCAGAGTTTACAGAGTTTGAAATGACCGACCCATATTACCGGGCTATCATCTGTGAACTGCCGGATGAAAACCAGCTGAGTGATCTGGTGGCTGTTCAGGCCGATAATCCGAAGATTCAGGGGATGTGCAGAAGTCTGCAGGAATTATATAATAATTTTATTATGTGGCATCCGAAGTATCCGCGGGATATGGTAAAGCAGATCAGTGAATACCGAGATCTTCATAAGCTGGTAGATGCTGTTGCCGCCAATGTGCCACTGCATTATACCGATCTGCAGGATATTTTGGAAGAGCGGGATCTGATGGAACGATATGATCTGTTGTCTTATAAGCTGGTTCATGAGATTCAGGTTATGAATATCAAAGAAGAGATCCAGAATAAGGTAAAAGAACGCGTTGACAAACATCAGCGGGATTATATTTTAAGAGAGCAGTTAAAGTTAATCAGGGAAGAACTAGGTGAGGAGAGTACGGTATCAGATGCGGATGAATTCAAGGAAAAGGCGGAGATACTGAATGCGCCGGAGGAAGTAAAAGAAAAGCTTCTGAAGGAAATCTCCAGATTCAGAAGTTCTATGAACAGCCCGGCGGAAAACGGTGTAATCCGCACATATATTGAGACAATGCTGGAAATGCCCTGGGATACCATGTCTGAGGATTGCCATGATATTGTAAGGGCACGGGAGATTCTTGACAGAGATCATTACGGTCTGGAACAGGTAAAAGAGCGTGTACTGGAATTCCTTGCAGTCCGTGCGCTTGCAGAAAAAGGCAACAGCCCGATTTTGTGTCTGGTAGGACCTCCGGGAACAGGTAAGACATCCATTGCCAGATCCCTGGCTACGGCATTGGATAAAAAATACGTACGCATTTCACTGGGCGGTGTCCGAGATGAGGCAGAGATCCGTGGACATCGTAAGACTTATGTGGCGCGATGCCGGGACGTATTGCAAATGGATTGAAGACAGCCGGCGTGAAGAATCCACTGATGCTTTTGGATGAGATTGATAAGGTCAGCAATGATTATAAGGGAGATACATTCTCTGCGCTTCTGGAAGTTCTGGACAGTGAGCAGAATAATAAGTTCCGGGATCATTATCTGGAAGTGCCGTTAGATTTGTCTGAGGTATTCTTTGTGACAACAGCGAATACGCTTCAGACGATTCCGGGACCGCTGCTGGATCGTATGGAAGTGATAGAGATCAGCAGCTATACGGATAATGAGAAAGTACATATTGCTGTAGAACATCTGATTCCGAAGCAGCTTAAGAAGCATGGTATCAAGCCGGAGCAGCTCACTATCAGCAAAGGAGCTGTCGAAAAGATTGTCAGAAATTATACCAGAGAAGCAGGTGTGCGTCAGTTGGAGCGTAAGATCGGCGAAATCTGCAGAAAGTCAGCCCGTGAGATTCTGGAGGATAAAAAGAACCGAATCCGTGTGACAGAGACTAACCTGCATAAATATCTTGGAAAAGAGAAATACCAGTATCAGATGGCCAATGAGACAGATGAAGTGGGAATTGTCCGTGGACTTGCATGGACCAGTGTTGGTGGTGTCACTCTTCAGATTGAAGTAAATGTAATGCCTGGAAAGGGACAGATCACTCTGACCGGTAAACTGGGGGATGTGATGAAAGAATCTGCCCGCACAGGTATCAGCTATATCCGTTCTATCGGAGAGAGTTATGGTCTGGAAGAGGATTACTTTGAAAAGCATGATATCCACATCCATATTCCGGAAGGTGCAGTGCCAAAAGACGGACCTTCGGCCGGAATCACTATGGCAACGGCAATCCTGTCAGCTGTTACAGGACGCAAGGTACATGCTGATGTTGCTATGACCGGGGAGATTACACTGCGCGGAAGAGTACTGCCGATCGGCGGAGTTAAAGAGAAGCTTCTGGCAGCTAAGAATGCAGGTATTCAGAAAGTGCTTGTGCCTGTAGAGAATGAAAGAGATGTAAAGGAATTGTCAACAGAGATAACCAGGGGGCTTGAGATAGTACCGGTATCCAGAATGGAAGAGGTACTTGAGCATGCACTCGTGAAAGGAGAGACCGAATGATTATTCGAAGCCTGGAACTGGAAACCGTATGCGGTATCACCAGTACATTGCCAGAGAACACATTACCGGAGATTGCATTTGCGGGGAAATCAAATGTAGGAAAATCGTCATTGATCAATGGACTTATGAATCGCAAATCATTTGCCCGTACATCGGCAACGCCTGGTAAGACGCAGACCATTAATTTTTATAATATTAATCAGGAATTATATCTGGTGGATCTGCCAGGATATGGATATGCTAAGGTATCGGAGCAGGAAAAGAAGAAATGGGGACAGATGATCGAGCGTTATCTGCATCAGTCCAAGCAGTTACGTGCTGTTTTTCTTTTGATTGATATTCGTCATGCACCGTCTGCTAATGATAAAATGATGCACGACTGGATTCTGTCGCAGGGGTATCAGCCAATTATTATTGCGACAAAGCTTGATAAACTGAAGCGCAGTCAGGTACAGAAACAAGTCAAGGTAGTCAGACAGGGACTGGGCTTAAGCAAAGACAGTATTCTGATTCCATTTTCAGCAGTGACCAAACAGGGACGGGATGAGATCTGGGATCTGGCAGAAGAGATCTGTGGATTGAAAGAGTCAGAAGAAGGCGAAGAATAGAATTACAGGAGGCAGGAATATGAGTGTGAAAGAAGACCTTGGCGATACCAGACCTTACTGGAAAGTGCTGGTCAGCCTGGTATTCAGTCTAACGGCAACCGTATTATTTATATATGTGGGAATCAAAGCAATCTTTTATTTTATGCCGTTTGTAATCGGATGGATCCTGTCAGTGATCGCAGGCCCGCTGGTGACATTTCTGGAAAAGAAATTAAAGATTATGAAACGATTGGGCTCGGCAATTACCATTATTCTGGTACTTGCGTTGTGCATCGGTCTGATCTATCTGATTATCAGCCAGATATGGGAAGAAATTTCGGTATTGATCCGCAATTTTCCAAGCATGTATCATGATCTGGAGCGTGGAATGAGCCAGATTGGAGCACAGGGGAATACACTTTTTGAACGTTTTCCTGAACAGATACAGAACAGTTGGGCAACGCTGATGAATAATCTGGATGATACTGCATCTTCACTGATTGGACGTATCGGAGAGCCAACTATCGAAGTGGCAGGAAATGTGGCAAAGCGGATTCCATCCGTGCTGATCGGAACAATCGTAGCCTTTGTATCTGCATATTTCTTTATTGCCGATAAAGAAAATCTGGGAGAATGGGTGAAAAAAGTAGTGCCAAAGTCCATTACCAGCAGATTACTTCTGGTAGGCGAGAACCTGAAATATGCCATGGGTGGATATTTTAAAGCACAATTCAAGATTATGGGCGTCGTATTTGCGATTCTACTTGTTGGTTTTACACTGATGCAGATTCGTTTTTCGATACTGCTGGCGATTGCCATTGCATTTCTGGATTTCTTACCGTTTTTCGGAACAGGAACTGCATTGATTCCGTGGGCAATCTACAAATTTCTGGTAGGGGATTATAAGATGGTGGCTGCGCTGGTAATTTTATATGGTGTTACGCAATTAGTGCGACAGCTGATTCAGCCGAAGCTGGTAGGAGATTCCATGGGATTGAATCCGTTGTATACACTGTTTTTGCTGTATCTTGGATATCGGGTCGGAAGTGTATTAGGAATGATCTTTGCAGTACCGATTGGTCTGATCCTGCTGAATTTGTATCAGGCAGGAGCGTTTGACTATATTCTGGATGATGTGAAGATCTTGGCAGAAGGAATATTGAGTCTGAGAGAATAAATATAAGAATTAAGAAAGGTTACTTTATTACCGGTGAGGCGAGAAAGTAACCTTTTTTGTACAATTGCAATTTCACGCAATTCCAAGAATGGCTAACCCCAATTTCATCACACCTGCCAGAAGCATGACCCAGATAGGATTTAGTTTGTATTTCTGAAGAAGAATCAGGCAGATAACAAAAATACCTACCAGATACCAGTTGGTAGTCGCGAGCTGAACAGTACCCTGACTGCTCCAGAACGCAGTGGTAAGGATTGTAATACCTGCGGATGCAATCATAGCTACGACAGCCGGACGCAGGGAAGTAAGGATCAGCTGCATGGCAGAGAGATTACGATACTTCATATAGAGCCAGGCAAGAAGTGTTACGATGATACAGGATGGAGTAATACATCCCAATGTAGCTACAAATGCACCTGGAAGACCGGCTATTTTGATGCCGACAAAGGTAGCACCATTGATTGCGATAGGACCTGGCGTCATCTGTGAAATAGTAATCAGATCAGTAAATTCACTAGCGCTCAGCCATCCATGAGCGGTAACAACCTGTCCCTGGATCAGTGGGAGAGCAGCATAGCCGCCACCAAAGCTGAATAGTCCAATTTTCAGGAAGCTTAAAAACAGCTGAAGGTAGATCATGATTTATGCCTCCTTCCTGCCATAAGAGCCCGACAGATCCCAATCAGAATGCAGACCAGAATGATGTAGATTACATTAATCTGGAATACACAGCCTGCAATAAATGCAGCAATCATGATCAGTACGGCGCCCGTATTTTTATCTTTGATGATGCCGGATACCATGTCCCAGGTAACCGAGGCAATGACGGCACCGACACCTGCCTGCATACCTTCCAGCATCTGACTGACAATAAAATTATCCCGGAAAGCATTATAAAAAAATGAGATAACTGAGATGATTACAAACGGTGGAATCACGGTCGCAAGAATTGTAATGCCGATACCCAGGATGCCGGCTAACCGATAGCCTACAACAATCGCACCATTGATTGCAATAGGACCAGGAGCAGACTGGGCAATAGCGACAAAATCCAGCATTTCATTTTCATCGATCCAGTGGTAATCATCAACAAATTTTTTCTTCATTAAGGAAACAATGACATATCCTCCACCGAATGTAAATGCACTGATATATAGTGTCGACAGGAACAGGCGGAAGAGCATATTATGGTTATTTTTCAGTTTGTTTTTCATAAGAAGCCTCTTTGGTTCGAAAATTATTTTTGTTAGTGCCGGAAATATTTCCAGCACAACAATTATAACATTTCCCCTTGAAAAGGAAAGCACGCATGGATAAAATTGTAGTAATGGGATTTTTTAGATCGAATTTTTAAATTAGGAGGAGAAGTTATGTGTACAGCAGCAACTTATAAGACAAAAGATTTTTATATCGGGCGAACTTTGGATTATGAATTCTCTTATGGAGAAGAGGTTGTGGTAACACCGAGAAATTATCCATTTGCATTCCGCTTTCGGGGCGAGATGAAGAGTCATTATGCAATGATCGGAACTGCATATGTGGCAGGCGACTATCCATTATACTATGATGCAGTCAACGAAAAGGGTCTCGGCATGGCAGGACTTAATTTTGTTGGAAATGCAGTATATCAGGAACCGGTAGAGGATAAAGAAAACGTTGCTCAGTTTGAATTTATTCCGTGGGTACTCAGTCAGTGTGAGTCCGTAGAGGATGTGAAAACACTGCTGGCAAACATGAATCTGACCGGAACATCGTTCTGCGAGGAACTTCCGACAGCTCAGTTACACTGGATGATCGCGGACAGAGAACAGGCAATTACGGTAGAATTTGTAGAGAGTGGTATGCATATCTATGATAATCAGGTGGGTGTTATGACAAATAACCCTCCATTTGAGATGCAGATGTTTCTGTTGAATCAGTATATGAACCTGTCACCAAAACAGCCGGAGAATCATTTTGCAGAAGCACTGCCACTTGAGACTTACAGCCGTGGTATGGGAGGAATGGGACTTCCGGGAGATCTGTCTTCCACTTCGCGTTTCGCTAAAGTTGCATTTACCAGAATGAACTCCATATCCGGAGATTCAGAAGGGGAAAGCGTTGGACAGTTTTTCCATATTCTGGGTTCTGTAGAACAGCAGAGAGGATGCTGCGAGGTAGAAGAAGGAAAATATGAGATTACCATTTATACGTCCTGCTGTAATGCAGATAAAGGCATTTATTATTATACAACATATGAGAATCAGCAGATCACAGCAGTAGATATGCATCGGGAGAATCTGGATAGTGATACTCTGGCGAGATATCCGATGGTAATGAAACAACAGATTTACTGGCAGAATTAAATGATATTATGTATATATATTGAGAAAAATCATCACTGTTTCCTTGCTGATTTTATGGTTTCTTTTTGAAAATAGAATATTATAAAAAAAAATAAACCATGTATATGCATTGAAAAAACATTATGGAGATTCGCTTCCGGTCGGTGTTAGTGTTGCCAGACCGCTTTCAACGGCTGCATCGATTCGTGAACCGGAAAGTATATTAAAAGACATGAGGAAAAATAAAGATAATCTTCATAAGCTGTTGGCATTTTCTACATCATGTGCATTAACATGGATAGAAACATGTAAAAAAGAGTTTGGAAAAGTCTCGGCAGGAATAGCTGATCCGGTTTCTTTCAGTACTATTATCAGCCTAATAGTTTTCGTGAATTTTCGAAGCCTTATCTGAAAGAACTGGTTCAGGGCATTACGGAAATTACTGGTTCAGCACCGGGGTTGCACATTTGCGGCAAAACAAAGCCTATCTGGGAAGACCTACTTGAGCTGGGAATTAATGAATTCTCTGTAGATAATTGCGAAGATTTATCGGAATTAAAAAACAGCTTAGGTAGGCATATGACTATATCAGGCAATGTTCCGCCTGTGGAAGTTATGCTGAATGGAAGCATAGAGGATGTAATCGAATCCGTTCGCCAATGCCTCTTAAAAGCCAGTGATAGTCCGAATGGGTTTATCCTGGATGTTGGGTTTCAGCTTCCGATCGGTACTCCGTGAGAAAATGTTTATGCTTATATATATGCAGCTAAGAAGTATGGAAGACATGCTAAAAAGGGGCAGCTTTGCGGAAGAAGACAAACATTGTGAGCAGTTATTATATTAAGACCCTCAAACAGAGATGTGGAGATGCAGAGGAAGTACAGAAAGGATAACAAAATGAAATATATTGCACATAAAGATGGAGAAAGAGTACAATCTGTAAAAGCACATTTGGAAGGAACGGCAGAAAGAGCTGGGGACTTTGCAGAAAAGTTTGGTAAAAGAGAATGGGGATATTGTTGCGGTATGCTGCATGATATCGGAAAGTATGCGAAAGAATTTCAGAAAAAAATACAGGAGAATACAGATGACAGAGTGGATCATGCTACAGCAGGAGCTCAGGTCTGCAAAGAACAGGGCAGGTATTATCCTATTCTGAGCTACTGTATTGCAGGTCATCATGCGGGATTGCCTGATTATGGAAATACTGCAATAAGTTCCAGTTTATGTGGACGATGGAAGAAAAGAATTTGCGATTATCAGGCTTATAAAGATGAAATCAGAATTCCAGAGCTGGATACTGAACCCATTGCATTTGATAAAGACAGAAATATGGATTTTGCACTTGGAACATTTATCAGAATGTTGTATTCGTGTCTTGTAGACGCTGATTTTCTGGATACAGAATTATTCATGAAAAATGGAGATACTGGAAGAAATTCAGGAGAATCCATGGAAATATTGCAAAATAGATTGAAAAACCATATCTCCGAATGGTTGAAAAATACAGATGAAGACACAATAAATGGACGAAGAACAGAGATATTAAATAATTGTATAAGAGAGGGAAAACAAAAAGAAGGGATTTTTCGCCTTACAGTGCCGACAGGAGGTGGAAAAACGGTTGCTTCTCTCGCGTTTGCTCTGGAACATGCAGTAAAGAACCATAAGGATCGTATTATTTATGTAATTCCATATACGAGCATTATAGAACAAAACGCCCAGGTATTTCGAGAAATACTTGGTGAGGAAAATGTTCTGGAGAATCATTGCAATGTAGATTATGAAAGTTCAGAAGAATTTAAACCGATGCAGCTTGCAAGTGAAAATTGGGACAAACCAGTTGTAGTAACAACAAATGTACAGTTTTTCGAATCACTCTTTGCAAATAAATCGTCGAAATGCAGGAAGATACATAATATTGCTAATAGCGTTATTATACTAGATGAAGCACAGATGCTGCCGATGGATTATCTGAAACCTTGTATAGCGATGCTTCAGGAATTAGTGGACAGTTATTCTGCAAGCATAGTATTATGCACTGCAACTCAGCCGGCGTTAGACTCGTTCTTTTCTAAAAATGAATTAATAAAAGAGTTATGCCCAAGAATGGAAGAACAATTCAGTTTTTTTAAACGAGTCAATTATCAGAATCTGGGAAAAATACGACAGGATCATTTGATCGAAAAATTGAAGAAGGAAAATAATGCATTATGCATTGTAAACACGAAAAAAGCAGCACAGGTGATTTATAAAGAATTACATGGAGAAGGAATCTATCATCTGTCAACAAGTATGTATCCGAAGCACAGAAAACGGGTATTGAAGACAATAAGAGAGCGATTGAAAAATAGTGAGAAATGTATTGTAATTTCAACAAGTCTGGTAGAAGCAGGAGTAGATTTAGATTTTGCAACGGTGTACCGCCAGATAGCGGGACTTGATTCCATGATACAGGCGGCGGGAAGATGCAACCGTGAAGGAAAGAGAGAATTATCGAATAGTATTGTCTGCATATTTGATTTAGAAGAGTTCCAGATTGCACAAAGACAGAGACAACAGATTGATGTATCTAAAGGTATTTTGCAGGATTATACTGATATAGCAGATTTAAAAGCGATTACTGATTATTTCACAAGACTATATCACTCTAGAGGTACAAGTTTAGATAAGAAAAAAATTATGGATGAATTTCAAAAGATGGAATGCAATTTCGCGAAAGTAGCGAAGGAATTTAAGTTAATTGAAGAAAATACCAAGACTATATTTATCAACAGGGAGCTTGATGCAGAAGAATTACTACAGGAATTACGAATCAAAGGAGTAACAAAAGAAAAAATGCGGAAAGCGGGACAGTATTGCATTCAGGTCTATGACAATACACAATCAGAAAATACCTTTTTTGATAAATTGAATGGAGCAGGTATGCTCAGACCTATAGCAGAAGAAATGCAGGATTTTTATGAGCTGGTTGATGGAGAGCAGTATTCAGAAGAATATGGATTGGATTTTTCGCTAGAGGATGGAATAGCGTTATTTGTGTGATGATAGTGGTGTGAATCATAAATAAGGGAGGTGCATGAGTAGTGAAACAGCTCATGCACCTCAGTTTTTTCATTAAAAATACTATTATTTCAACCCACTGGATTACCAGACGATATAATTATAAAAGATAATAAGTAATATTTCAATGAAATTTCAATAGTATTTAAAATGAACAAAAATGGTTGATCGCTAAAATAAACTGTAGTATATTGATTTTATAAAGAACGAAATAGCATAAGTAGATACTTTTAGCAAACGAAGTCAATATTGTGATTTGGCAATTTTATATAATTAGAAGGAGGAGAAAATTTTGATTTTGTACCACGGAAGTAAAGAGATTGTAGAATTTCCGGAAATAAGGAAAGCACTGTATAACAAAGACTTCTATTTTGGATTTTATTGTACCCGGATGAAGGAACAGGCAGAACGCTGGGCAACTCGATATGGTAGAAAAGGATATGTGAATTGTTATGAGTATACACCTGATAAAAAATTAAAGTACTTACTTTTTGAAGAAATGACGGAAGAATGGTTGGATTTTATTGTTGCTTGTCGAAGAGGACAATCACACGATTATGATATTGTAGAAGGACCAATGGCGGACGATACTATTTATAACTATGTACAGAATTTTATTGATGGGAAGATATCAAGAGCTGCATTTTGGGAACTCGCTAAATTCAATCATCCGACGCATCAGATTAGCTTTCATACGATATCAGCATTAGATACATTACAGTATGTAGGAAGTGAGGTAGTAAATGGGAACAAAAAATAATAATAAATTATTTTTTACATGCAGTTTGATTGAATACATCGGCCGCCTAAAAAAGAAAACCAGACGTGAAATAACAGAATTGCTAGGAAAAGAGAATATAGATAGAATTTATGAGTATGCAGATGTACTGCATTGCGAACCAATTGAAAAGGTTGCACATGAATTTGTAACGGAATGTAAGATTACAACAGGAAATTATGACAATGTAATTGAATGCCGCTATAGAATTCCTGATTATTGGGATATTGGTGAAGTTTATGAACGTTTGATAGAGGATAGCTATAAAGATTCTGAAATTTTAAAAGGGTTATGGGAAGTCTATCATTCATGGATAGACGAGAAAATATCAGATTATAACACAGATTTTTATTACCAGCCGCGGGATTATATTGCAGCATGCTATAAGAAAGGAGAAGTATTATAGATGGCTATAGGAGTAAAAGTGAAAGTGTGGGGCGATTATGCGTTATTTTCCAGGCCAGAGATGAAAGTCGAAAGATGTTCTTATGATGTTATGACACCTTCGGCTGCACGTGGAATTCTGGAAGCAATATACTGGCATCCTGGTATGAGATGGATCATTGATAAGATTTATGTGAAGAATCCAATACGCTTCACGAGCGTCAGGAGAAATGAAGTAAAAAGCAAAATATCTGCCAGCAATGTACTACAAGTGTATAATGGTTCAGATAAGCAGATTTATCTTAGCGCAAAGGAAGAGATTGTTCAGAGAGCGTCCATGATTTTATGTGATGTATGTTATGTGATAGAAGCACATTTTGAAATGACTGATAAGGCAAATGTATCGGATAATCCTGGAAAATTTAAAGATATTATAATGCGTCGTTTAAAAAGAGGTGAATGCTATCATATGCCATATTTTGGATGTAGAGAATTTCCGGCTCAGTTCTGCTTATGTGAAGAACAAAAGATACATACCAGTTATGATGAAGTAGCTGAAAAGGATTTGGGATTTATGTTGTATGATATGGATTATAGTAATCTGGATGAAATACAGCCGATGTTTTTCAGAGCAGTTATGAGAAAAGGCGTGCTGGATTTACGAAACTGTGAGGTGATCAGATGATTCTACAGGCATTGGTAAAGTATTACGAAGAACTTGTACAGCAGGGGAAAGTAGCAAAACCAGGCTGGTGCCAGGCAAAAGTATCGCATGCAATAGAATTAAATGAGGATGGAACAATAAAAACGATTATTTCACTGAAAAAGGAAGAGGAGAGAGGAAAGAAAAAAGTTTGGGTTCCTGAACCTTTATATGTGCCAGAGATGATTACAAGATCTTCTGGAATTGCTTCTAACTTTTTGTGTGACAATGCCAAGTATTTTCTGGGGATTGATGAGGATGGAACAAAACCGAGAATTATAGATTGTTTTCATGCGGCACAGGAAAGACATTTAACAATTCTTGCAAATGCAGAAGGAAAGATGGCGAGAGCAATTTGTCTGTACTTTAGAAAATGGGATCCGGAGCGAGCAAAGGACAATCCTGTGGTCAAAGAACACTGGGAAGAACTGAATGAAGGTGGAAATATTGTCTTTAGTATGCGAGGTATTTATGCACAGGAAGATGATGAAATAAGGAATATATGGGACACATTGCAAACTAAAGAAAGTAGTGGTAAGAAAGGGGCATGCCTTGTTACTGGACAGAAAGCAGAGATTGCACGCATCCATAGAGGAATAAAAGGTGTTCCGGGAGCACAGTCAAGTGGAGCAGCACTTGTGTCATTTAACGCTCCGGCATTCGAGTCTTATGGAAAAGAACAAAGTTATAATGCACCAGTTGGAAAGTATGCGGAGTTTGCATACACAACAGCATTAAATTATTTGTTAAATCAAAGAGAATATCGATTCCCATTAGGCGATTCCATGATTGTATTCTGGGCAGAATCCGGAAAAGAAGAATATCAAAAGACATTTTTATCTTGGATGAATCCCCAGCTAGATAATCAAAAAGAGATGAAAAAAGCATTTGGAAATTTAGAGAAGGGATTATGGGTAGACCTTGACGATATCGATTTAGACACAAACCAGTCCTTTTATATCTTGTGTCTTGCACCAAATGCAGCAAGATTATCAGTCCGATTTTTTTATCAAAATTCATTTGAGACTATTATTGAAAATATTTCCAGGCATTATCATCGAATGGAAATTGTGAAACCTTCCTGGGTGGAGAATGAATATCTAGGAATACGAAAAATGTTAGATGAAACAGTGAATCAAAAGTCAAAGGATAAAACTCCAGTTCCTAATATGTCAGCAATGGTATTGAGAGCAATTCTGGAAGATTCGAGATATCCGGAAAGCTTATATACGGATGCGCTGATACGGATAAGAGCTGAGCAAGGAAATGTCACTTATGGAAGAGCTGCAATTATTAAAGCGTTTTTGATTAAAAACCGTGGATGGAAAGAAGGAGAAGATGGTATGGGATTAAATGAAGAGTGTAAAGAGACTTCTTATATACTTGGAAGGATATTTGCGGTGTTGGAGTCAATTCAAAAGGATGCAAATCCTGGAATTAATGCAACGATTCGAGACAGATATTTTAACTCTGCATGTGCAACGCCGGCATCAATATTTCCAGTTTTGATAAAATTGAAAAACAGTCATATTAAGAAAATAGATCGGGAATCAGTTGCAGGAAAAATATATTATGAAAAATTGTTGGCTGATTTGATGGGGAAATTAGATGTATCAGAAGAAAATGCTGGAATTCCGAAACGATTATCATTAGAGGAGCAAGGAAAGTTTATGCTTGGATATTATCATCAGATGCAAAAGAAGTATGAAAAAAAGGAGGAAAAGTAAATGGGAGAAGTAATTAAAAATCGTTATGAGTTTGTTGTACTGTTTGATGTGGAGAATGGAAATCCGAACGGAGATCCAGATTCTGGCAATATGCCAAGAATAGATCCGGAAAGTGGATTGGGGTTAGTTACCGATGTATGCCTGAAACGAAAAATACGTAATTATGTAGAAACAGTAAAGGAAGACGCAAAGGGTTACAAAATCTATATTAAAGAAGATGTTCCATTGAACAGAAGTGATCGGGAAGCTTGTGAAAGTGTCGGAATCAAAGAAAAAGAAGATAAGAAAGTCACAGAAGCATTGAAGAAATTAAAAAAATCCGATGCAGATGTTGATATTAAACTAAGAGATTATATGTGTGATAATTTCTATGATATCCGTACCTTTGGAGCAGTTATGACCACTTTTGTAAAAGCCTCTCTGAATTGTGGGCAGGTAAGGGGACCTGTACAGCTTGGTTTTGCAAGAAGCATCGATCCAATCATCAGTCAGGAAGTTACGATTACAAGAGTTGCGATTACAACAGAAAAAGATGCTGAAAATAAGAGTACTGAAATGGGAAGAAAAAATATTGTTCCATATGGATTGTATCGTGTGGAAGGATATATTTCAGCAAATCTGGCCAGAAAAGTGACAGGGTTCTCAGAGGAAGACTTAGATCTTTTGTGGGAGGCAATTATTAATATGTTTGAAAATGATCATTCAGCGGCAAGGGGAAAAATGGCTGTCCGGGAGCTGATTGTGTTTAAGCATAGCAAAGAATTGGGTGATTGTCCGGCGTATAAACTTTTTGATGCAGTTGAGGTGAGGAAAAAAGCAGAGATTGAATATCCACGAAAATATCAGGATTATACAATTCAGATTCATGAGGAAATGATTCCAGATTCAGTTGAAATGAAAAGGATGATTTGATGGCATATAGAGAAGATGAATATTTAATGTTGTCAGGAATACAACATTTCAAATTCTGTCGACGGCAGTGGGCTTTGATACATATTGAGCAGCAGTGGGAGGAAAATGTCCATACGGTTATTGGAGAGTTAATGCACAAGAAAGTCCATGATCCATGTATAAAAGAAAAGAGAAAAGATACGATCCTTGTTCGGGCACTTCCAATATCCTCAAGCGAACTTGGGGTTAGTGGAGAATGTGATCTGGTAGAATTTCATAAATGCGAAGATGGAATTAAGTTGTTTGGACATAGAGGATTATATTCTGTTTTTCCTGTGGAATATAAAAAAGGAAAGCCTAAGGTAACAGACGAAGATAAATTACAGCTTACAGCACAGGCAATGTGTCTGGAAGAAATGTTTTCCACTACAATATCCGAAGGTGCACTGTTTTATGGAGAAACTAGAAGAAGAGAAAATATTGTATTTTCAAAGGAACTACGTAATGAAGTAAAAGAAATATTTCAAGAAATGCATCAGTATTATGCTCGGGGCTATACACCAAAGGTCAAAAAGAGTAAGGCTTGCAGTTTATGTTCATTGAAAGAAATTTGTCTTCCAAAATTAGAAAGAGCGGTATCAGTTTCTAATTATATAGCACAGGTACTGAAGGAGGATGAGTAATGAGAAAACTATTGAACACCTTATATGTAACATCTGAGAATAGTTATTTGGCATTGGATGGAGAAAATCTGGTTGTATATGAAGAAAAAAAAGAATTGGGAAGATTACCTCTACATAATTTGGATGGAATCGTTTCTTTTGGATACCGTGGAACTAGTCCGGCGTTGATGGGGGCATGTGCTGAGCGTAATATTTCACTTTGTTATCTCACTCCGCAGGGGAAATTTTTGGCAAGAGTAACAGGAAAGGTTCATGGAAATGTTCTTTTACGTGAGCAGCAATATGAAAGTTGTAAAGATGATGAAATAAGTCTTGCAATTGCAAAAAATTGTATTACTGGAAAAGTCTATAATGCAAGATGGGTCTTGGAACGGGCAATTCGTGATCATGGAATGCAGATAGATATAGAGGCGGTGAAGAAGGCGTCTTTGCATTTAAAAGAATCTCTACAATATATGCAGAATGCAGAATCGAAAGATCAACTGAGAGGTTATGAAGGAGAGGCGGCCAGTATTTATTTTAGCGTTTTTAATGAATTAATTTTACAGCAGAAAAAAGAATTCAATTTTCAGAAAAGGAATAAAAGACCGCCCAGAGATAATGTAAATGCGATGTTATCCTTTGTATACACGCTGTTGACAAATCAGATTATGTCTGCATTAGAAACAGTGGGATTGGATCCTTATGTCGGATATCTGCATACAGAGCGTCCTGGAAGAGCATCATTGGCATTAGATCTAATAGAAGAGCTAAGAAGTGTATATGCAGATCGTTTTGTATTGTCATTAATTAATAAAAGAATCGTGAATGGGAAAAACTTTTCTAAAAAAGAAAATGGAGCAGTTCTCATGGATGATGATTTGCGAAAAAAATTATTAGTTGAGTGGCAAAACAAGAAAAAAGAAGTCATTACACATCCGTATTTGAAAGAAAAAGTTGAGTGGGGAATGGTTCCGTATGTGCAGGCGATGTTGCTTGCAAGGTATTTACGAGGAGATTTAGATGGCTACCCAGTATTTCTATGGAAATGAGGTGGAAAGATGCTGTTGTTGATTACTTATGATGTAAATACGGAAAATGAAGCTGGAAAAAAGCGACTTAGAAAAGTTGCCAAGCAATGTGAAAACTATGGAAGAAGAGTACAAAATTCCGTATTTGAGTGCATTGTAGATCAGGCACAAAGTGTAATGTTAAAATCTTTGTTAACGGATATTATTGATGATAAAGTAGATAGTTTGCGATTCTATTATCTTGGAAATAATTATAGGACCAAGGTAGAGCATATAGGGGTAGAACGAGGAATTGCAGTTGATCAACCTTTATTCCTGTAATTTACAGGTGCGAGTGGCAAATATACATAAAATTACTAGGAGACTCGCACCAGAAAAAATAAACAAATTTGAGTGCGCTTTTACATATACAAGATGGTTGTGATAATATGCAAAAGTGTATTCAAATATATTTGTAAATATTTTATAAAAATGGGGAGATATTTTTGTGAAATATTGCTGTCACTTCCCTTGCGGAAGTGTGGATTGAAATATCGATGTCGTAAATAAAATCTCCCTCGTACACCGTCACTTCCCTTGCGGAAGTGTGGATTGAAATATCCTCCTTATCTTCTAACAGTTCCGGGTTATCGTCACTTCCCTTGCGGAAGTGTGGATTGAAATCAAGACTACTGCCACATCGTACAAAGCAGTCGGCGTCACTTCCCTTGCGGAAGTGTGGATTGAAATAATATAACACCACACATCATTATGTCCATCTGTGACGTCACTTCCCTTGCGGAAGTGTGGATTGAAATCTGATTTTGGTTGCTGTTCTTCTGTGCCGGTCTGCGTCACTTCCCTTGCGGAAGTGTGGATTGAAATAAATAAACAACTCGTTCCTTGTCGCCTTTACCACGTCACTTCCCTTGCGGAAGTGTGGATTGAAATACCGGTAGCAATCACGTTCTTGCTCAGCTTTATAGTCACTTCCCTTGCGGAAGTGTGGATTGAAATTAGAACGTGGAGCAGAAAAAGCCGGCTACATTAATGTCACTTCCCTTGCGGAAGTGTGGATTGAAATGGCAGATATATTAATTGCATTAATGGTCGCAGTGGTCACTTCCCTTGCGGAAGTGTGGATTGAAACACTTCCCTTGCGGAAGTGTGGATTGAAATTTATTT
>NZ_QSDM01000026.1:0-34285 GCF_003464045.1 Dorea sp. AM58-8
GTGAGCAGGTGGTCGTGCCCTTTGGTACTTCCGAGGAAGCCGCCTACTATGCGCAGGTATGCCGCGAGAATGGTACCTATGCCGCCGCCTACACGGACAAACAGGGAAACGGATTCCTTGCCTTTGCCAAAGAGGATGCTAAGACCGTCGCAGGGTATGCCCCGCAATTTAAGGACGTGATGGCGCGTCTCGATGAGCAGCGTATCACCGATGCACTGAATCACGCGGAACCCGTGGATAAGAAGACCATGGATTCCCTCACAGAGCTGACAAGCTATCCCGACCTCCCAGCGGAAGACGTAACGGTCATTCCGGTCACCATCCGTTACAAGGATGCACCAGACGAGACTTACGATATGCTCTTTAGCGAGCAGGATACCGAAAACCTCAATATCGACGATTCAATTTGCTTCTCCGGATACTCCCACAAGGAGCTTACCGAGATGGTTGGTCGTGAGACTCATGAGGATTTCGATGTGATTGCTGTCAGTGACCCCTATAAGGTTCACGCGACGCAAGTGAAAACGGATGCCCCGGAAAAGACTTATGACGCGCCGGGAAAGGATGCACCTGCCCGCAGTGATAAGGTTTCCCCGCTTCGTGCCGAGGACACCGCCATCCATACCCAGAACATCCGAAACGCTGCCCAAAAGGCAAGGGAAGACTGTACGGACTTTTCCGACTTCGAGCGCAAGATGAACGCGCAGGGCTTCGGTGTGACTGAAACCAGCAAGGGTGAGGTCATGGCCTACGAGCCTGCAAGTCTGAATAAGGACGGTTCGGTACCGGCGTATGAGCGCGGTCGCGACTGGCCGGTCTCTGCGGAGACGTTAAAGAACCGGTACGACCTCGATGTGACCCACAACTGGTTCGAGCAGAATACCCCGAGGACGCTGGCACCCTCCCGGATGGAGACCTTGCCATGCAGAATGCGCGTCTGACGCAGGAGCAGATGCGTGACGAACAACAGATGCTAGAGCCGGTTGCATCCGACGGTTCCATGGATAACGACGGGCGCACGCCCGACCCGAACTCCGGTATTGAGAGCCACGATGGCGCAGATACCGATTCCCGCACCGCCGTCATGGATGCGGAGCAGACCGGAAGCGAGATTCGCCCCTCCGATATTCGCGAGGAGCAGCAATATGATTCCGAGTCCTATTCCCTCACGGGGGAAGCACGCGATATGACCGCTGCCAAGAACCAGATGGATACGGAGACGAAGGCGCAGGAAACCACGCGTGAGCATGGTTCGAGCCTGCCCTTTAACGGCGAAGACGTATTGTAAGGAGATAGACCATGACACTCAAAGACAAATTGCCGGACAGGCTGAAATGCTCCCCGCTTCTTACCATGGAGTCGGACAGCGATATCGAGACCATCGCAGAATCCATCGTGAACCTTTCCGATTCAGATGGGGACTTCTTTAAGAAGACGGAAAAACTCCTTCTGATGGCAGCCCTTGGATATTTAAGGGACTGGTGCGAGCCTTCCCAACGTACCATCGGGAACCTCATCTCCCTTCTTGATGCCGCCCTGCCAAAGGACAACGAGACCCATACCACCCTCGACAACCTTTTCTATGAAATGAAGTCCGGGTGCAAGCGCGTGAAATCGGAAGATGGCATCACAACCCTCTGGGAGCCTTCCGCCCTTTCCCGGTGCGACGGTCTCACTCCGCGCGATTCCAACGGTATTGATGTGTCCGAGGACTTTTCGCTCACCTGCTATGAAGGATTCCGTCACGCGGCCACGCGGGAGACGCGCACAAGTATTGTGACCACGCTCCTGCTTGTGCTGGAAGCAGTGGAAAAGGAGGATGCGTATGGCAAATAGCGCGAACCCGGAAATCAATAAGAAGATTGCCACCTCGGCACTCGGTACCCTCTTCATCGCCACGGTCTTCTTCTATCTCGGTGACCGCTATGCCGAAACCCTCGTCACCTATCCGGGGCAGATTTTCGACCATCTGGGCGATGCCATGCTCACCATGTGGGAGACCATAAGGGTCTCGCCCTTCACCCTCGATATGACCAGTAACTCCCTGCTGTTTGGCGGGGCTTGCTTTCTCATTATCTGGATGATTTGGCTTCGCTACGTGGCATTCATTGGAAACTACCGTTCCGGCGAAGAATCCGGTTCCGCCCGCTGGGGCACTGTGAAGGAAGGAAAGAAGTTCAAGGACTTGCAGACCGAAGACAACAATCTTCTCTTCACCAAGAACTTCGGCCTTGCCCTGCACCGCCCCAAGTTCGACCCGGAATATGACCGCAACCTAAACGTCCTCGTTGTCGGCGGCTCTGGCTCCGGTAAGACCTTTAACTACGTGACCCCGAACATCTGCCAGCTCAACACCAGCTACTTTGTCACCGACCCAAAAGGTACCCTTCTTAAGGATGCCGGATACCTGTTCACGGACAACGGCTATAAGCTCAAGAGCTTCAATACCATCAACCTTGATGAGTCCATGCACTACAACCCGTTAAAGTACGTGAAGACGGATACCGATATCCTCTCCTTCGTGAACTGCTTCATTATGAACACGAACCCCGAGGGGAAATCGAGCGGTGACCCGTTCTGGGAGAACGCCGAAAAGATGCTCTACACGGCGCTCATCGCCTTGTTGCGTGACTGGTTCCCGGCGAAGGACTACAACATGTCCTCACTTCTCACGCTCCTCTCCCTTGCGGAAGCACGAGAGAACGATGAGAACTTCAAGTCCGCACTTGACCTGATGTTCTTGCAGATTGAGGAGGGCAAGAAGTACAAGCAGAACGACGGCTCTTCTCCTGACGCTGCGGGAAATGCCGGTCTCTCAAGGAGCTTTGGCACCAAACAGGCAGATAACGGCTGGTCTTGGGTGCCCAGTAAGTTCAAGCGCAACTCCGACGGTGTGAAGCCCGCCGACTGCGGGGGACTTTCCGCCGACGAGGACTTCGCCCTGATGAACTACAAAAACTTCAAGGTGGCCGCAGGAAAGACCTTAAAATCCATCCTCATCTCCTGCAACGTGCGCCTTGCGCCCATCGCGACGGACGGCGTGCGCGAGCTTTTGACCTACGACGAGATGGAGATTGACACCCTTGGTGACCCGGATGCGAAGGTGGCGATTTTCGGCATCCTCTCCGATACCGACAAGACCCTCAGCTTCTTGTTCGCCATCCTCATGTGGCAGACCATCGACCAACTGTGCCGAAAAGCCCTTTCGGATTATGGCGGGAAACTCCCGACCCCGGTGCATTTCATCTTCGATGAGTTCGCCAACATCGGCACTATCCCGCAGATTGAGGAGACCATCGCGGTCACCCGTTCCCGTAACATCGGCATCACCATCATCCTGCAATCCATGAGCCAGCTGGAAAGCAAGTACGATAAGAAGGCGCAGACCATCATCGACTGCTGCGACTCGACGCTCTTCCTCGGTGGCAAGTCTAACTCCACCAACAAGGAGATTGCGGAGATGATTGGCAAGCAGACCATCCATCAGATGACTTATAACGAGTCCACGGGACAATCCTCAAGCGCCAGTAAGAACTTGCAGATTCAGGGTCGTGACCTTATCGACGCAGCAGAAATCGGAAAGATGAGCCGCCTAAAGGCAATCCTGCTCATCGCCGGTACCAACCCGCTCATGGATGATAAGTACGACCCCCACGCCCATAAGCGATACCGCTATATCGTGGATAAGCGCAACTGGAAGCGTTTGCATAAGAACTCCTTCGATTTCGAGCGGTATCTGAAAAACGGCTGCGAGCCGTACACCCCCGATGAGGATATGGGTGCGGAGTTCACAGCGTGGAAGTGGGCGGCATGGAAAAAATCAAGGAAGGGGCTTCTGGGCATATTGCTAAACCGGTAGTCACTTATAATTAAGAGAAATGCCACGCGAAAAAGGCAGAAAGGGGACGAATGGAGGAAGGAACTTGGAAACACTCGTCAAACTCGCCGCCCCGGCGATAGGAACCGCTGCGGGCGCATTCACCGTCGTGGGAATCATCTATCTTGGGATGACCCTCGCGGGACTTCTTCGCGGCGGGGGCGGGGAGATACGGAAAGCCGTTGCAATCATCGTCGCGGGACTTACCTGTATCGCCTTTGCCCATCTGTACGGTTACTAGAAAACAAGTAAACAAGAAAGGAATCAACCATGCTGGAAAACGTGAAAAACCTTCTCTCTGATGGTGTAACCGCCCTCGGCGGCATCCTCATCGTCTTCGGCCTTGTGAACCTTGGTCTTACCATCAAGGACGGTATGCAGGGCGGCGGCGGTCAGCTCTCCGGTGCCCTCGCCATGATTATCGGCGGTGCCATCGTCGTGGGTGCTGCCGTGTACTTCAAGACCGGTATCAACTGGGGTTCCCTCGCGGGTTAGAAAGGAGCGATATCTAACATGCTCTCTGTAGCAGTACACAAGGATATCGCCGAGTATCAGCCCAAAATCGTAGGCAAGATGACCATGCGCACCCTGGTATCCATCACGGGTGCGCTTTCTGTCTCGGTACTTGCCGGGCTTTACATCTACTTCGTTTTGGGACTGAACGTCAGCGATTGCACCTATTTTATCTACGCCGTCTCGTTGCCGTTTTGGTGCGTGGGCTTCGTGAAGCCCTGCGGGATGCCCTTCGAGCAGTTTGCTCCGCTTTGGCTTAAGGCAAACTTCACGAACGACCGCATCTTCTACAAGCCGTCCATGCGTCTTGCGGGACTTCTCTCTGAGTCGGAAAACAGCAAGCAGAAAGGAACTATCTATGGAAAACACTACCGAAAGCAGGGAAACCTTCGCGGCATCGAATCCTACTCCCCAAGGGCAGGACGGGTCATCTCTTAACGCCGCATTTGACGTGGACGCGTTCGTCCACGCATCCGGTGACGGGTTCGGGAACACCGCGCCCCTGCGCTCCGATACCGGCGCTATCGACATGGATGCCATCTCTCAGGTCGCACACGTCACGCAGGGTGCCGGAAAGCTGACCCGAAAGGAGAAGAAGCACGCCAAGCGCGAGATGAAGCGCAGGAAAAAGGAAGCCAAGAAGGCCGAGAAGGAAGCGAAAAAGACCTACAGCTCCATCAAGTCCCAGTTAAAGGACAGGGACAAGGAGCTGTCCGATAAGATGGCCGATGCCAGAAAGAAGCGCGACTCCGCGAAAGACGTGGTGAACTACATCGGCTACAACAAGATGTATCAGGACGGCATCTGTGAGGTGGAGGAGGGAATGTTTTCCTCTTCCATCGCCTTCGATGACACCAGTTACCACTCGGTGCGCGATGAGCAGCAGAAAGCCATGTTTTCCGCCATCACCCGCCTTTACGACCAGTTCGGTGCGGATACGCTCGTGCAGATGAGCGTCATCAACACGCCGCTCCTCAAGGAAGAGGTCGGCCACCGCAAGTTCTTCGACCCGGAGCGTCAGGCAAACGATGCTGCAAGGAACGACGCGCAGGTGTTCAACAACATCCTGAACGATAAGGTGAAGGAGGGGGTCAGCAACATCCGCAGGAACCGCTACCTCACCTATTCCGTGACGGCGGACACCGCAGAAGATGCAGCGCGTCAGCTCTCCCGTATCGAGGTCGAATCCTCCCGCATCCTAAACTCCATCGGCAGCAAGGCACACCTTATGAACGGCACCCAGCGCCTTTCTGTCATCCATTCACTCTTAAACCCCTATAAGCCGTTCCTGTTCGATTACCAGCGCGATATTTCCGCCAAGCGCTTACAGACTACCAAGGACTGCATCGCACCGACGCAGATTGATTTCCGCCCGGACGGCCACTATAACGACTGCGTAAAACTCGATAACGGGGTCTACGCACAGGTACTCGTGATGAAGAAGTTCGGCTCGGAACTTTCCGACCGCGCACTTGCCGACATGGCAGACCTTCCTATCCCCATGGCTATCACGTGGTACGTGCAGCCCATGGATAAATCCAAGGCTATCAATTACGTGCGCACCCGTTCCGCATGGATTGACAAGGAAATCATCGAGGAACAGCGCTCGGCAGTGAACAAAGGCTATGACTTCTCCATCCTCCCGCAGGAGCTGAAATACTCCAAGGAGGAGACGGAGGACGTGCTCGACCACTTGCAGAACAAGAACCAGCGTCTCTATGTCTTCACGGGGCTTGTCTACACTTACGCGGAGAGCAAGGAAGCGCTGGATACGCAGGTACTTCGCATCATCTCCACGGCACGTCAGAACTCCATCGAGCTTGACACCTATGACTATCGCCAGCGTCAGGGACTTAATTCCATCCTCCCGCTCGGCCATAACCACGTGGAAATCTCCCGCATGTTCACCACGGCGCAGGTTTCCATCCTCGTGCCGTTTGCCACGCAGGAGCTTGACGATGCAGGCGGCAACTTCTACGGCCAGAACAAGCACAGCCGCAACCTCGTGGTCTGCAACCGCAAGAAGCTCACCTCGCCGATGGGCTTCGTCTGCGGCAAGACCGGCTCCGGTAAGGGTATGTTCACCAAGACCGAGATGACGGGCACCATCTTCTCCAATCCGACGGACGAGATTTACGTCATCGACCGTGCAGGCGAGTACACCGCTATCGCCGAACGCTACGGCGGTAGCACCTACCACTTCGGCGTGGGTACCGGAACCCATCTGAACCCCTTCGATACGGTATCCGTGGAACACATGACGAGAAACGAGCAGATTGCGTTCAAGGTGGACGCGATGTTAGCTCAGGCGGGCGCTTCCGCTGCCGAAGCCGGGTCGAACTTCTCTGAGGTTGACCAGTCACTCGTTCAGCGCTGCACCGAGCTTGCCTTCCAGAAGGCCGCAGAGCGCGGAGACAATCTTCCGCCGACCTTACAGGACTTCTACGATGCCGCGAACGAGCAGCCGGAGGAGCAGGCACAGGTCATCGCACTCCGTTACGAGCGATTCGTGAAGGGTTCCATGAACTTCTTCAACCATCAGAGCAACGTCGATTTCAACACCCGCATCGTGGACTTCAACCTGAAAGACCTGCCGGATTCCATGCTGGTCTTCGCCCTCATCAATGTCTGCGAAGCCGTCCGCAACCGCATGTACTTCAATGCAAAGCGAAACGTCCGCACATGGCTCTACGTCGAGGAGATGCAGAGTATGTTCGCGTACCCGACGGTACTTAACTACTTCTCCCGCTTCTCGAATGAGGGTCGAAAATTCGGACTTTTGCTGACAGGTATCAGTCAGAACGCCACGGCGATGCTCGCCAACGAAGCGGCGCGAAATATCGTCCTCAACGCGGACTTCCTCATGCTTCTCAAGCAGTCCCCGCTCGACCGTATGAAGTGGGCGGAACTTCTGAACCTGTCCGAGCAGGAGGAGGAATGCATCGACGAGTCCGCAGAGCCGGGTGACGGCCTGCTCATCGCAGGTAACGCCCGCGTGCCGATTCGCGGCAAGTTCCCGTCTGGCAACGTTCTCTATGACCTGTTCTCCACGAACCCCAATGAGACGAAGAAGACGGGGCTTGGGGACAAGAAAGATGCAAAACCCGTTATCTAGCAACCCAGTAAGAAGACCCCGGAAAGGACGGTGAACGTCAGATGAAGGCTTCGGATTTCACGACCGGCGGAAACGACCGTGAGAAAGCCATGAGTAATCTCCTCAAGACCGAAAAGACGGATGCCGTCAATACCGGTCTGGTGGAAAAGGCAGATAAGAGCGCCAAAGCCTTAAAGGGTGACCTCTATTCCGTCGGCAAGAAGGGCACGCACGGCGCGGGAAGTACCGCCCTCGATGCCATCGCAAGGAAACGTAAGAAGACTTCCGCCGCCGATGCCCTTGACGGAAAATCCCGTAGCCAGCTAACCGGAAAAAATGCCCTCACGAAAAAGGTGCAGTCTCGCCACAATCTGAATAAGAGCCTGAAACGTGGTGCAAAGGGTGTAGCCGCAAAAGCTGCCCACAACGCTCTCAAAGACTCCGAGCTGGAAGGCACGGACGATTTGGTCGCAACCACGCACACCGGCGCGAAACTTGCCGGAAAGGCGAGAAAGCACCTTCGTTCCGGTAAGGATGCACTTGAAAAGAAAGACTCTCTCGGTGCCCTCTCGGAAAAGAAATACCGCACCGAGAAACTGGATAAAAAAGCTGCCCAGAAGCGGATGCAGTTCTCCAAATACTTCCATCGGAACGTCTACGAGAATGCTGCGGCGCAAGCGGGAAAGAAAAAGGCGCTCACGATTCTTTCCGGTGGCATCAAGGGAATGCTTTCATCGCTTGCCGGTGCCGTCTCCCAATTCTTTCCACTCATCATTGCCTTCATCTTGGCCTTCGGCCTGATTTCCGTTGTCGGTGGAGGTGCCGCCGATGAGGAGCAAAAGAGCGCATCCCTTGACGGGATGCCCGCATGGGTCACCTACGACCTCGTGCTCGCGTGCCTGAACGCCCACGAGCAGTACGGATATCCCGCTTCGGCACTCCTCGGCCAGATGATGATTGAGAACGGCACCTCGGACTCCGGTTCCGACCTCGGGCGGCTGTACCACAATTACGGCGGCGTGAAATATGCCGGTTATGACTACGGCGGACTCATCACGGGTTCCGTTAAAATGCTCACCACCGAATACAGTGCTTCCGGCTCTGCCTACAAGACCTACGCGAATTTCGCCGTCTTCAAAGACGATGATTCGTACATGAAGTACCGGTGCGAGCATCTGTATAAACAATCCAACTACACCCGTGTCCCTAACTACCAGAGGCCATCGACACCAACAACTCCGAACTCTTTTTGCGTGCCCTCGGCGAGGTGGGTACTACACCGCGTCGCAGGACAGCTATATCGCCCAGTACCGTTCCATCTGCCAAGCCTATCCCCTTGTCGCGCAGCTCGATTCCATGACCGCAGAGGAGTTCAAGAATCGGTACTCCGGCACTACCCTCATTCCCGGTGGCGGGCAGGACTACCAGAGCGCCGACCAGTGGCAGAAGGATATCGTAAACGCCTGCTCACAGACTCCATGGCCGGGAGCCGACCGTTGCGCCACATGGACAACAATGGTCTATGCAAGAGCCGGTCATGCCGTCGGCGGCAACGGCAATACGCAGCTCGGCAATCAGGGATACGGTGCCAATTACAGCCAGAAACGCGCCACCACCGACCTCTCCCAGATAAAGGTAGGAATGCTCATCTCCGCCCAATACGGCTCCAATACCGCCGCCGGTAACGCTTACGGGCACGTCGGCATCTATATCGGTGACGGCAAGGTCATGGATAGCATTTACTCCGGTCTGCGCACCATCTCCCTGTCCGATTGGGTTTCCCAAAACGGAAGAGGATGGGTTGTCTGCGGCTATCCATGGGACTGGCGCTAGGAAACCAGAAAGGATACCTGCTATGAAGAAACTGAAAGCATGGATGGCGGAACACAAGAAGTTTTCCGTCATCGCCCTGTGCCTGCTCCTGATGTTCACCTGCGGCTCTGCCATGAGCGCCATCAACGTGTCGCATCACCGCGCGGAAGCCGCAAAGGAGCAGCACGCAGAAAATAACACGGACACTACCACAGCCGCTGAGAAGAAGACGAAGGAGGAAACCGGGAAGGTGGAGCTTACCGATGCCCAGAAGGAAATCATCAAGGGATACGATACCGATACCAAGGAACTCATCGACACCCTCTCCTCTTCCGTCTGGTCGGTAAGCGAGGGGCGCTACACCCTCAAGTTTGCCGATGACTCCTACGTGGAAACGGTGAACGGAACTCCGACCGTCCATAGTTACGCCATCTCCCGCGTGGAAAAGACCTCCGATGGGTACGGCGGCTATCTCTATACCATCGTCTTCGAGACCGATACCGGCACCCATATCGTGACCTACACGGACGGTAGCGGTGCTGCGGTGAACTCCGATTCCAAGACCCCCGGTGAGAACACCATCTCCACCCTTACAAGCTCTACGATGTTCGCTCAGAAAAACACCGCATACGAGCGTGCCGAAGCGGTGGCAAACATTACCGTGAAGGGCATGAACAGCGAAGTCACAAAACTCTTCGGCGGGGATGAGAAGGCCGTCACCACCGCCCTCTCCAAGTGGTGCGCCGTCCATTACCCTTCCGTCACCGAAGCTACATGGCAGAAAGTCGTGAACCTCGATTATGAGAACGGGGTCATCACCACGGACTTCAAGCTCAACGACTCGAACTCTGTTTCCGTCACCTGCGTTTACGAGCAGTCCACGGGCGAGTTCTCCTTCGAGGGCTAGGGGAGCATCGCCATGCAGGCAGAAAGGAATCTCTATGAATGAACAACTGACTTTACAATCCACACAGCGGGAGGAGACGAAGACGGTTCCCCTGCGCAGGAGAAAGGTTTGTCTCGCGGGCACATTCGCGCTCTTCGCCGCCTGCGCACTCGTGCTCCTCATTCCCCATCCGGCCTACGCGGGTGTCATCGGGGACTTCCTTGATATCCCCAACATGATTAAAACGTGGCTTCTCCAAATCGCTGCCACGCTCTTCAACACCTATTTCGGTGTCATCAACCAGACGCTTGATGCGAGGTTCATTTCCGGGCCGTTCAACGAGCTTTTCGGAACAACCGAGCCGTATGGCGTGATAAAGGACTTCTATCAGGCCGGGGTCATCCCCGTTGCCCATGCCATCCTGGGTCTCTTCATGCTGATGCAGCTCATCAAGATTAGCCAGCGCATCGACGCGACGAGCACCCTTCCCGCCGTGAAGGATATCGTATTCCTCGTGGTGACCTACTGCATCCTCAGCTACTTCATCGACAACGCCCTCGACCTTGTTTCCGCCATCTACGGCATCTTCAACGACCTCGTTGGTAACGTGTCGGACAAACTGCAATCGAAAAACTGGTATGAACCCGGAATCAAGATGACCAAGGACGATGCGACCGATGCCACGCTCGGCGGATGCTTCCTCCTTTCGATTTTCGGACTCATTTCATGGGTGGTCGGACTCGTTTTCTATGCCGTTTCGATGGTCGTTGCCCTCGGGCGTTCCGTTCAGCTCTATGTCTATGCCGCCTTCTCTCCGATTCCCATTTCCCTTCTCGGCTTCGAGGAGACGAAGCAAATCGGAATCGGTTACCTCAAGAACTTTGCGGCAGCAGCCCTCGCAGGCGTGGTCATGGTTCTCATCCTCTACCTCTATCCGCATCTTGTGACCGCCCTCGCGGTTTCCGGCGGACTTGGAAAGGCTGAGATGCTTGGTCTCGCACAGGGCGTAGAAACATTCGACTCGTTCGGTGTCATCATCAAGACTATCGCCGTTCTCATCACGACCATGATGGGGCTTGTAAAGTCCGGCTCTTGGGCAAAGGAAATCCTTGGCGCATAGACGCTTACCGAAAACCTGCTACCACTCACCGAAGGGGCGTGCCGAAAACGGTGCGCCCCTTCCCCTTAATAAGTTATTATTGGGAGCCAAGCAGGTTCCCATCAGAAAGGAATTGCCATGGCATACAACACCCCAGAAAGCGTTGCGGATTACCTCTCCCGCTTCCAGATGCAGGTTACCGAGCGCACCAAGGGAACGTTCTCCCCGATGCATGTGAAATACTCCCTCGCCCTGAAAATGGGCAGCTCATCTTTCGAGACCACTTTCCAGTCGAATCCAAATGTTCACGGTGAGCCGACTGTCACGCAGGTCTTCGGTGCCCTTGCATCCGACGCAATGCTCGCCCGCGATTACGGGATGGACGAGTTCGCGGATGAGCTCTGCGCTGACATGAAGCCTTCCGAAGCCATCCGCTCCTATAATTCCTGCAAGGATACCTATAACTGAATGCGTGATTCGCTGCACCTGTCGAACGGCGATATCGCGTCCCTTTCTGAGGTCATCGGCGAGAACGAAAGCGAAGTCGGCGCACTGGTCGAGCAGGCCGCTTCCGAGCGTGCCGCCCGTCATGCCTATGACCACCCGAAGCTGCCGAAGGGTTTCGTTACTATCGAGCAGCTGCAAGGAGACCTTGACCTCGGGGACTTGCGCGACGAGGTGGAGGATTTTGATTTCGACGGTGACCTCACCGACGCGTTCAGTGAAACTGCCGACTATAAGGTCGATGACAACTATCATGCCCTTCTCTCGTGGCTTCCAGACCACACGGAGTGGTTGGAACAAGCCGAGTTCGACGGCCTTCTCGAAGGCTGCAAGGGCGATATCTACAAGATGGTTCAGATGGCGCAGTACGAGTGCTTCAAGTCCGACCTCTACGACCATCGCGAGGATATCTGCCGTTACGGCACCCTCGACCAGCTGAGGGATATGGGGGTCTATGCCATCCGGGAAAGCCTTGCAGACGAAATCTTAAACGACCTCTCCTATGATGAGGATTATGCGCCGACCGATGACGCGAAGGATACCATCATGGGTGCCGTAAGCGCCGCGTTCGAGGAGCGGTACGGGGAGGACTTCGCTGAAGTCGCGACCGACTTTTGGCAGGATATCGACGATATCGCAGGTCGCGCAAACCCTTGCATCCTGAGTGTGGATACGGTACGCGCCGTGAACGAAAAGGGATACGACGCGGTGTTCGCCGAGCAGTGGAAGACCGAGCTTTCTGAGTGCGATATCGACCCGGAAGCGGTTTCCGTTGACAGCGAAGCGCACGATATGGAAAACGGCAGGGATGGGCTTGATGGTAACGCCCCGGAAAAGGATGCCCCGGAAAAGGACGATAGAGATGCACAGCCGCCTGTAGACACCGACAACCGTTAGAAATGTGCATGGAAACGGGTGAGGGCAAGGCTCCGCCCGTTTTCTGCTGAAAGGAGACTCTATGGAACCGAAACCGAAAGAGCGTATCGTCTTCGACGAAGACTCCTACTACGGAGACGAAGGCGCGGAATGGGCGGTAAACGACCTTATGGAACGTAAAGGTCTGACCGAGGATGAGGTGCGCGAGAGCTTCACCGACGATGAGGTTTTCCAACACGCGATGAAGCTGCGCGACTTCGATTACGAGGAGGAGATGCGGGCGCTTACCGCCTTCTTCGATGGGAAGAAGTCAGACATGTCGGATTTCATCAACCCTTACGGCGGCAACCACATTTTTGTGGCTGGCAGCGTAGAACGTTGGGATGACACAATCCCCGTTATCACCGTCTACAAGGACTTCGATGCCGCCACCGATTGCTCTCCGTCCCGTTTCGGTCGGGGCAACGTTTTCGCCGACTGCGAGATTCAGAAGGTCTGGGACGAAAACGGCACGCTTTACCTTGCCGGTGCCCACCATGACGGGCGCGTATCCGTCGAGATGCGTCAGCTCACCGATGAGGGCGAACGCCTTTGGGGACAGCTCGATTACGAAGATTATCTGCCCCTCGAAGGGCTTACCGCCATGGGAAAGCACTATGAGCTTGGCGATGAGAAGCAGTTCATCCACGACCTCTATAACAGCCCGGAACTCTGCGCCGCCCCCCGTTACATGGAGCAGTCCTTCGGATGCCCTTCTGAGGAATACGAGAAAGAGGAAGTGACACTCCCTCACGATTTCACCACCGGCAAATGGCGTGTGCATCTTATCTACCCCGGAGAGCGTTACGGTCTCGATGGTTGCCTGACCTATGAACTAAATGCTTACTCTGGCGCACCTGCCGCCGCCCATCGCGCGTCCTACCCCCTTGTGGAGTTCTACGACACCTCGCAGGATGCCGCACGCTTCCCGGGCGGTCAGTTCGTCTCTCGCTACTACATGACCGACCTGCTTGAGGACAATTCCATTGCCGTCTCCCTCGACACGATGCTCAAGAACGGGAACCCGTTCTCCCTTGATGGCGGTATCCCCGCTTGGACGGTTGAAGGCGATGACCTTGCGAAGGTGAACGACTTTCTCAAGAAAAGCTGCATGGAGTTCTGCGGCTCCCTTCCCGGTGACGAAATGGGTGAGGACAGCTACTCCCTCACGGGGGAAGCAAGAGATGCTGCCACCTCCCGCAATGGATTGAACGAGAACCGGAAATCCGTTGCGGAGATGATTCAGGAATGTTTCGATTCCATCGAGAACAACGGAGATACCATTTAGCATGAAGCGTAAGAAGACGAAGAACTTTAACTATTCCTGCCCACGCGAGTTCACTACCGGCAGGTGGCGCGTGCATCTCGTCTATCCCGGTGAACCCCGCGCGGATGGCGGCTTACCAAAAAGCGAGAATGAAAATCCCCCCTGCGGTGACACGATGGTCGAGTTCTACGATACCGAGGATAACGGGCAGTTCGTAGCCAGTTTCCACATGAACACCCTGCTCGGCTACCCTTGGAACGGAATGGTCGGTGCCGACCTCGACGGCCTTGAAGCGCATGGATTCGCTTATCCACTCAGCACACAAGCCGCAACCGACTGGCTTGAGGGCGATGACCTTGCGAAGGTGAATGCTTTCCTCAAGGAGACCTGCAAGGAGGTCTTCGGCATCCTGCCCGGTGCGGACGATGGCGGCTATTCCCTTTCGGGGGAAGCGAGAGAAGCCGCCCTATCGCGCTTCGCTCTCCCGGAGAACAGGAAAGCCGCCCTCGATGTGATTCGGAAACTGAATGAGTCGAGAGACAGCAACGAAAACGCCCTTTAGGCGTTTTTGGCAAGAAAGGAGAAATGGACATGGCAGAAGATTTCGGTGACAGCACGGGAAGCGGCCTTGTGAATACCGCCAAACAGGCCGCAAAAGAGGTCGTTCAGGCCGTCGTGACAAAGGGTGCGGGCATCGGAGGAAAGGGCGGTGGCGGTATCTCCCTCTCCGGGGAAGCCAAGGACATGATGGCAGCTTCCAAACAACTTGCGGGCGCATCTGCCGCACCTTCCCGCGAGCATCTGGTCGCAAAGCCCGACCTCTCCCGTTAGATAGAACCACAGAAAGCCAGCAAACCGCACAATTAGAAACACAGAAAGGATGATTGCCATGCCAGATAACGACTTCTGGATTGGGCAGGAGCAGATTCCCGTTGACCTCACCCTCCTGCTCACCTACTCCAACGATGAGGACTATTGGTACGCTCCGGGGGAGTATGCGCTCAGGGTCTATACCGTCGATACCCTGAACACCAACTTCGCCCGCCCCTGCTTCGCGCTCGGTGAGCGCACGTCCGACCCGGAGATGGAGGATGTTCACGGTGCTATCGAAAGCACCCTCCACGAACTTCTCGATTCCGGTGCGACACCCGAGGACGTGTACCGCATCATGGGACTCGTTAAGGAGAGCGAACTTTCCCCCGAGACCAAGGAAGCTGACAGCTATCTTCCCATCGACCTCGGCTATTGCATCGACGGAAATATCGTCTCCTATGAAGCGGTGCCGGAGAGCGTTGCGACGGTGCCTGAAAACGTAGACTACCCCCGTTACGCGGAAGCGATGGAGAGTCATGTGCCGCTTCCCATCGCTACGCAGATTGCTAAGCATGATTTTTCTCACAGGCAGGCGGATATCCTCATGGAAGCCGCCCGCAGCCCGCACGTCTCGCCCGAGACGCTTGAGACGATAGCCGACAAGACCCTTTCGTCCGGTAAGATGCGCGGTCTTCTGGATATCGCTTCTGTCGGCAAGAACCCCCTCGATTTTCGCAATATGGACGAGCAGACACTTAAGGCGGCTGTTTCCGTGCTATTCCACGGCGGCAAAGACCTCCCCGTGACGGAGCTTGACCTTGCGCAGCTGCGTTCGGTAGACCTCGCGCTGATGGACGGGGCTTCCCCCGCCGAAGCCATGCGTGCAGCCGAGAAGTCTACATCCGCCGAGCCGGAAGCGACTGCCGCATCCCTCGCATCCGAAGCCCGCGACGCGAAGGCTGCTCGCACCGAACTCGATAGCCAGTCGGAAACGAAGGATGCCCCGACGCGCTCGGAACAGGCGGACACGTCCCTGTAGCGGAACTGTTTCTTGAGAAAGGAGGAATGCCTATGGCACCGGTCGGAAAAACATTCGACCCGGAAACCGTTACCGACAAGCAGCTCGTTCAGTACGAACAGGCCATTGACCGTGGCCTAACCGAAGCCGACGCGATGCGCCTTGCTGAACACGAGTACAACGGCTTTCAGGCCAATGCCATCATCGCCGCCGCGCTGAACCCGGCGGTGGGAGAAGACGCGCTGGATGCGCTCGCGACCCCCAAGTACACCGCAGCCCAGATGACGGCCATCGCGAAAATCGCCATCAGGGGCGGAGACTTCACACGCTTCCTAGACCCGCAGATGGACGCACGGCGCATGGAAGCCGCCTATCTGGTCGTGGCGCACGGGGGGAGCGACTTGCCTGTGGAACGTCTCTCTCGCTCCCAGTTGCTCACCATCAACAACCTCCTTCTGCAAGGCATTCTCCCCTATGAGACCGTCCGCGCCATCGCGAAGCCCGCGTTTACCCCTGAGAGCATGGAGGTCATCGCCGCCGCCATGGAAAACGCATGTCATGACCCCTATACCGGTGAGCAATCGCTGACCGAAGCGCAGGTGGCGCGTATCATGAACCCGGACTACAGACCGGAGCAGCAAATCGCCCTCCTTACCGCCATGCGCGGGCAGACCCCGGTTGCAGACCTGAGCGATGCGGACTTTGCGGGGCTGTTCCCGGCTTCCCTTTCCGTAGAGCAGATGAGCGCCTGTACCTATGCCGTGAACCGGTGCGGGTATAACGCGCCACTTCTCATGATGACCATGCAGGCGTGCGCGGACATGAACGCGCAACAGCTCATGGCCGTCTTCGATGCAACGGCGGCAGAGTTTTCCGATGCCACTATGGCAAAGGTCTCCACAATCCTTATGCACACCCCAGCCCTTACCTCCCAGCAGATGCGCTATCTGCTCGCGGAAGCTAGGGACGACACCCCGTTTCAAGCTCTGGAATCCATGAAGGATTATCTGCTGGCACAGGCGGAACCCGAAAAGGCACAGGTTGCCGAAACCGGTGTCAAGTCCGAATCCCGTGACATGGCATCCGGCAAGGAAGCGCTTGCGGAGCGGGCGGGACTCGATGGCACCCCGAAAATCAATCAGAACAAGGAGATGGAATAGATGACCGATAATTTCAAGGAGATAGGTTCCCTGTTCGGCAGGGAAGGCGCGGGCGCAGGTTTCGTCAAACAGACGGATAAGGAGTCCTTCACCTATGCCTTCGCTTGGCCGGAGGGGGATACTTGGGCAACCCTCACCGGATACCTGAATCTTGATGAGCAGCCGGAGGAGTACGTGCGCCGCGTGCTGCAAGACGGCGGATTCCGCTCCGATTGGGGCAACCCGGATTACGACCCCATCGGTGATTTCAAGGAGACAGCCGGTGACGAATACCGGATTCCTCTCCTGAAAGTCCTGCTCCGGGAGCAGCTGGAAAGCCGCTACGAGGTCGCAAACCATTTTTCGACGATGAACCGCGCCCGCGTGGAGCTTTCCGCCTTTATCCAGAGCGAGGGCGGCGCACCGCTTCCCGAAGACGCGCTCGGTACTCCCGAAGAACAGGGTATCCGTGCCATGCTCATCGCCACCGGCGAACCTCCGCGTGAGGTGACCCTTCTGCCGGATAAAAACGGCTCCACCTTGAAATCACTGCAAGCACTGGTGGGTGGAAATATCGAGACTTTCGATATCGCTTTCGGCGAGGAGGTTTCCCTTTACGTGAACGAGGAGGGTCTGTTCACCTGCCCGCCAAATCGTGCCATTTTCGCCACCGAGGAGATGGCAAAAGCCGGGTATCTCTCCCAGCTCGATTACTCGAAGGTCGTGGAGATGGGGGATTTCTACACCGTTCTAAACGGCGATATCGTAGCCGTGGGCTTCGACCCGGAGACCGGGGAGAGCCGGTCGCTCACGGATGGGGAGACTGCCCGCGTGGAAGGGTACTTCACCGTTATCAGTAGACCCGGAAGCGGGGCGAAGGCTGTCGACGATATCCGGCACGGTATCACTCCGGGCAGCTACGACATTTCCGTGGAGAGCCACGACTGCACATCCGGCAGGAACGCGCTCGCGGCGGATGCACCTGCAAGGGATGCGCCCGGAAAGGATGACCAGAACATCGAATAGAACACGAAGTGACAAAAAACAGAAAGACAGGATGCCGCATCCCGTATGGGAGCGGCATCTCCACAAATGTGAAAAAGAACGGGAGGTGCGAATGATGAAAGCAGAAAAAGGCTCCAAGATTATCATGACCATCTGCGAGTACGAGAACTCCGTGGCAATGCCTGATAATGAACGCCTGACCTATCTCGACACGTGCGGTATCGCCCGCCTTAAGGATGGGAACGGAAATGTAAAAGCACAAGAAGCCTATGCGAACAGATGCAGCGAGTACCTGCGGTTCGGACACGAAGTTGACCTTGCCGCCTGCGGCGTATACAGCCCCTACGATGCCCTGAAAGTCTGCGACACGCCGGAGATATTCTTGAAGACCGGGTTCGAGCAGCGCCCCATGCTCTATACGCAGAAGCATCTCTTTCACGCTCTCACGCCGAAATCCGATTACAACCCCCACCGGCACGGCTTCTCCATCGAACAGGTAAAGCGCTTTCCCGAGCTTCTTGCTTCCCCGGTGGTTCTCGCCAACAGCCCGACCAGGGACGATGTTCTGCTTGCCATCCTTCTCGCGACCGATGCCTACGACACCCCGCTCATCGCGGGCATCAAGCCGGACGGTGCGGGGAACTACGGAGGGCGCGAAGTGGAGACGAATATGGTCTTGAGCGTCTACAGCAGGCAAAACTTCATCCGTTACTTCGCCCTGTTACGGGATATGAATGCCTTCGTGTTCGTAAGCGGCAGGAAAATCGAAGCGCTCGAAGACCTATCCGGGCTTCCGCTTGCAGAAAATTGCTCCGGTCTCGATATTGACAGGATTCTGCAACGCCCGAAGTGCCTTGGATAGATACGCAGACTGCTAACGATTACCGGCTGGATAGGGGATATTAACCTTCGTCCCTTGAATGAAGCAGAAAGGAGAAAGCCATATGAGCAAATTAGTCATCGCGGAGAAGCCAATGCTCGCCCGCGATATCGCCCGCGCCATCACGGGAAAAGAGGTGTCCGAAAGCGCCCGCCTTCCCATCTCGGGAAACGGCTACACGGTCTGTGCCTGCGCCGGCCACCTTTTGGAACTGGTAAAACCTGATGCCATCGACCCCAAATGGGGAATGCCTTGGAGCCTTGATGTACTCCCTATCGAGGTTCACGACTGGCCGAAGGAACCGGCGGTCGATAAGAAGACCGGAGAGAGTAAGAAGCCCCTCATAGACCAGATTGCGGGACTCCTTAAAACTTGCGATTCCGTCATCGCCGCCGGTGACCCGGACGATGAGGGGCAGCTTATCGTGGACGAGCTTTTGGACTACCTCGGCTACGCCGGTAAGGTCGAGCGCGTCTACGTGAACGACAACATCGAGAAGAACATCGTGAGGGCATTCGACAAGCTCGTGTCCAACGACTCCTGCCGTGGTGCCGGGAACGCCGCCTATGCCCGACAGATGGCGGATATGTGCTTCGGCGTGAACGAGACGAGACTCGCCACCAAGCGTCTCGACGGCCTGTTCACCGTCGGACGCGTGCAGACCCCGACGCTGGGGCTTGTGGTGAAACGCGACGAAGCCATCGCCCACCACGTCACCCGAAAGTTCTACGAGCTGTTTGCAAGCGGTGATTCGGATGCCGGTAAACTCACCTTCAAGTATCTGCCGGGAAAGGAGCTGCTTGCCGGTGAGAAGCATCTGTTCGAGCGGCATACGCTGGAAGCCCTTAAGGAAAAGCTCGACGGACGCGACCTGCACTTTGAAACGACCGTATCGAAAAAGCAGGAGAACCCGCCGCTTCCCTACAACTTGACCGTGCTGCTTTCCGACATGAGCGAGCGCTTCGGCTTCACTGCCGCCGAGACTCAGCAAATCACGCAGGATTTGCGTGATAAGTACAAAGCCATCACCTACAATCGCTCCGATTCCCAATACCTCAAGGAAGAGCACCGAGAGCAGGCACCGGCAGTCCTTGCGCAGGCGATGAAGAACCTCGGTGTGCGCTGGCCTTTGGATTACCGGCTCCACTCCAAGGCGTTCAACGATGGGAACGTGACCGCCCACCACGGCATCATCCCGCAGGAAGCGGATGCGCCCGTGTCCGCGATGGAACCGGACGAAGCCAAGGTCTACACCGCCATCTGCGAGCGCTATGCGATGCAATTTCTTCCTCCCGCCGTGTACGACGTGAGCGAGAGCACGGTAAGCGTGGACGGCGGAACGCTTAAGCTCACAGCGAAGCGCCTTTCGGACGCGGGGTTCACGGCTGTCTTCCCGAACGTCTCGAACAGCCGTGTCAGAAAGGATTCCGATACGGGGAACCCATGGTTCCCGCAGGAAGCCACACCCTTGCCGGTATCTCCTGCTCAATCACGGAAGGGGAGACCACCCCGCCCGCACCCTATACGGAGGGCACCCTCATCACAGACATGGCATCCATCGCGAAGTACGTCAAAGACCCGGAAATCCGGGAAATCCTTAAGCGTAAGGATGACGGCAAGAAGGGCGAACACGGCGGTATCGGAACGACGGCCACCCGCTCCTCCATCATCGAGGGTCTGAAAACCCGTGGCTACCTTGAGGAACGAAAGGGAAAGGTTCGAGCAACCGATAAGGCCAAGGCGTTCTACGCACTCCTCCCGCCGGAGATTCGCGGTGCAGACGTGACCGCAAGATGGTGGCTCATCCAACAGGATATCGCAGACGGCAAGGCGGACGTGAACGCCCTGCAAGATTCCGTCATCGAGGTCTTCAATCACCACCGCGAGACCGCCTACGTGGGCGCATCCATCGCAGGTACCGGAAAGACCGTAGTGGGCAAGTGTCCGAGGTGCGGCAAGGACGTTATAAAGACCGGCTCCATCTACGCCTGCTCCTCCATCAAGAACGAGAAGCAGGAAGACGGCACTTGGAAGGAGGTCGCGGGCTGCGGGTTCAAGCTGTTTGGCTTCTGCACCAAGAAGTTCACCGAGAAGCAGGCCGCATCCCTTCTTGACGGGAAGGCGGTCTCGCTAAGGGGCTGCAAGTCCAAGGCCGGAAAGACCTTCGATTGCACAGTCGTTCTTCAAAAGGACGGGTCGGTAGAACCTATTTTCACACCGAGAAAACCCACGAAGAAAGGCCGCAGGTAGCGGCAGAAAGGAAGGAATGACATGGCAACACTCCTATCACCGGATATGCTTCCCGAAGATATTCGGAACATGGATTTCGGGCAGGCTTCCATGCCCCACGCGTCAGAAGCCCAGACCCCAGAAGCGCCCTACGATACGACCACATCCGCACCAGACCGCCCTGCCATACCACTCTCCCCGGACATGCTTTCCGGGAACCTGCGAGGAAACGATAGTGAGAAATCGGGCATCGAGTTCTCCTTCGATGCTTTCGGATACACCCAGCAGGTCGAACTCGTCAGGGAGTCCTATGCGGACGGCAACCTTGCAGTGACCGCCTATCTCTCCGACCCAACCGACGAATCGTTCGGACAGCCTTGGAGCAGCGTTACCGTGAACTTCGGTTCCCCACTGCAACAGGACGCGACCGTTTTCCTCGACACCAATAACATGGGAGAAGCGATGCTCTCGAAAATCTCCCAGCTCGGAGCCTTCACCGGCCAGTTCATGCTTTCGGGATTCTGCTCCTACCCGGCCTTCACCTTCGATACCGAAGTCATGGGCAATATGCGCGACTTAAACGAGTTCGCATCGGCAGACCACAGCAGCCTTGCCGAGATGCGGGGCGCGTGCCACGCGGCACTCGAAAACGTATACGGCAGCGAGTTCACGGATGCCTTGGAAAGCGGTTACGACCTGAACGCCGAATCCCATGACTGCGCTTCTGGAAGCGCCGTGCTCGAAACCTGCGATACGACCCGCGCGGAACAACCCGCGAACCATGTGAAGGGGGTGCGATAGGCATGAGCCGCTTTCACTCGAACCGGACTTGCATCCGTTCGCCGACAGCTATCCCAAGCAGCCAAAACACACCATTGTGCTAAAATCGGGTACCGTATACACACCGCGCGGGACTACCCGTTCCGCACAGACAGAAAGGATGAAAAAACATGCCCAAGAAGACACCGGAGCCAGAGCAGGCTCCCAAGGCAGACAACTACGCCAAAATCAACATGCCCGCCGCCTTCCTCACGCCCCACGACATTCAGACAAGTGACGGGCGCACCTTTGAGAAGTGCTTCGTTTCCTTCCCCAAGGGGACGAAGGTGAACGGCATCGACGTGAGCGGCTTCTCAACCGATGTGTTCCTCTCCAACTACATGAAGAAGGACATGCTTGAGAAGGGACGCGCCACGGTCTCGTTCAAGAAGGACGAGCCGGTGCCCATCTGGACGGGTAAGAAGGACGATGCCGAGCACCCGTATCAGCGCTACGAGGTGAAGGCCACCGACCTCACCCACGCACTCAAGGTGGCGCAGGATGCCTATAAGGCCGGTAAGGCCGCAGAGCGTGCCGCCGCCAAGGACGGCGTGAGCCTTGCGGGGGAAGCACGCGACATGGAGACCGGGAAGGACGCGCTCGCAGGCGATGACCCCGCCAAGTCCACCAAGTCGCGAACCGGGCAGGATATCGCCCAGTAGTACAGAGGAAAGAGGTGACAGTTCATGGTAATCGAGGTGCTCTACAAGTCCTTCCGCTACGAGAAGTTCGACTCATCCGCCCAGACGAACTCCGAGCCGTTCCGCGCGAAGGGAACGAACATCCTTACCGACTGGAACCTCTACCTCGGTGCCCTTGAGGAAAACGGCATCATTCTCGCAGAGCACTGGTATGACGGAAATCCGCAGCACGCAGGCGGACAGGTGACCCTTGAGGGCACCAAGGTTCCCGCCGCCACCCGTCAGGTCGGGAGCGCCATGCTCCTCGTCTCGCCAGATGAGCTGGACGATGTAGTCTGGCTCAAGAAGGACGGCGAAAAGCTCCTGTGGCGGGAGGGCGATGAGCTGATAAACGGCGAGCGGTTCTTCGCCATGGAGCAGCTGTGTTACTCCGATGCCACAGTGCAATCCATCAACCGTCGCGCCATCGCCGTGTTCGACTACTTGAAACATGCGCACCCGACATACTCGGATGATGAGATTGCCCGCATCATGGGCTACACCGAATCCGCCATCGAGCGCATCCGCGATGCAGAAATCTCTCAGGACGAGGGCTTCGCAGACGATGATGGGGAAGGGCAAAACGAGGAAAACAATACCGGGGCTATCGGCAGATATGACTTCGGTTAGAGATAGAACGCAACGAGAAACGCAGTTCAAACGAACCACCAACGAAGCTACAGAAAACCACGCAAACAAGGAAGGAGAAAAGAACACATGAAGATTCTCGGACGAATCAAGAAATCTAAGGTGCTCACTGCGGTCATGACCGCAGTGCTCATCTTCCAATCGGCCTGCCCCACCGGGCTTGCCTATGCCGCGCAGAAATCGGGTGTTAGCGCCTATTCTGCCGGTCAGACCATCGACCAAGCACTCGGTGCCACCAAGACGGTCGAGTCCGTGCTCTCCCAGCACGAGAACGACGAGTATTACCTCACCACGCCATACGGCAACAAAGGGCCTCATGGCGAGGGCGGCGCAATCGACACTTGGGACTGCTGGAAACCGAAGGGCGAGTACGGTAGCGGTGCCTATATGAACTGCACCGGTTTTGTGGTTGCCGTCCTCCGTGCCTGTGGAGCGGATACATCCATCATCGGAAACTATACCGCCAAGGACGGCTACAACAGGGGTAACGAGACGAACGCATCTAAATGGGATGAGTATTGTCGCGACAACAATGCCGTCAGCTACACATTCAGCTCCAAAGAGCAGATGCTCGCGTCCGGTATCCTTGAGAAGGGCGATATCATCTACATGGAGCCGGCGGACTGGAATCATAGCAATTCAGACTGCCATATCGGCTTCTTCTGGGGCAGCAACAGCTCGGAAGACCTTTTCTGGCACTCTTCCAGCCACGCAGACGGAATTGTAAAGGGCTATTTCCCGAACTCCGCAGGCGGCAACGTGATTTCCAAAATCACGCCCAAGTATCCCGTTCGCTACTACCGTGTCATCAAGACGTTGCACAAGGGATATCTGACACTGCATAAGGACTCCTCAAATAAGACCCTTACCGATGCCAATGACTGCTATTCCCTCGCAGGTGCCGAATATGGGGTCTACACTGACTCCAACTGCTCGAACAAGGTAGCGACCCTTACGACGAACGCAAGCGGGAACGCGAACACCGTCTCGCTCAATCCCGGACGCTACTATGTGAAGGAGACCAAGGCTCCCAAGGGATATTTCACCGATTCGCAGGTTTACACCGCAGATGTTTCCGGCGCGAATCGCGAATCCTCGCCTGTGAAGCTCTCAGTCAGCGACAATCCCGCAAATGACCCTATGAGTATGCTTCTCGGTAAATTCGACGGCCAGAAGACCTATAACGGCGCCGGTAACCTCCCGCAGGTTCCGCCACCCTTGCAGGTGCCGAGTTCACCGTCGATTACTACGCCACCCTTGACTACAAGAGCTACGATGACCTTAAGAACGCCGACGTGAAGCCGATGCGTTCTTGGACGTTTAGTACAGACTCCAACGGTTTCTGTAGCTTTGACATTGCTCATTTTGTCTCTGGCGATGCCTTCTGGTATCGACTTGATGGGACTCCTGCACTTCCACGTGGCACCGTTGTCATACGTGAGACTAAAGCCCCAATGGGCTACGTAAAGTCTGATGAAGTGTCTTTCCAGAAGATTCAGGAAAACAATTCCGTTGAAGGTGTTATCACCTACAATGCCCCGGAGGTTGCCGAGCAGGTCTACCGTTCCGATATCGAGTTCACTAAGAAATCCGACAACGGTTCCGACCGCCTTGCAGGCGTGCCCTTTAAGGTGACCTCCCTCACTACCGGCGAGTCCCACATCGCCGTGACCGACGAGAACGGCTATTTCAGCTCCGCGTCCTCTTGGAACGCGCATGACTCGAACACCAACGCGAACGATTGGGCGCTGACCGCAAGCGACACCATCGACAGCACGAAGCTCGATGCTAACGCCGGTTTCTGGTTCGGCAACAACAGCGTGCTCGATGGGAACGGCACCACTTCCACCTCCGATGCCGTCAAGGCGGACAACAAGCTCGGTGCCCTGCCCTTTGACACCTATTCCGTCGAAGAGCTTCGCTGCTCCGCTAATGAGGGCTATGCGCTCATCAACACGACTGTTACTGTGACCCGTGATGCCAAGACCATCGACCTCGGCACCTTCGATGACCCGGAGCCGGAAATCCACACCACCGCCTACGACGCTTCTGATAGCGACCATTACGTTGGGGTCGGCACCGTCAAGATTTCCGACAAGGTAGAGTACAGCCATCTCGTCGCGGGTAAGACCTACACCGTCATCGGTGAGCTGCATGATGCCGCTACCGGCGATGCCGTCACGGTTAACGGTCAGGCTATCACTGCCGAGAAGACCTTCACGGCTGAGGACTCCGCAGGTTCCGTCACGCTTGACTACGCTTTCGATTCCTACGACCTCAAGGAGAAGACCCTCGTGGTCTATGAGACGCTTACCGATGCAAAGGGTGCGAAGCTCGCCGAGCATAGGGATAAATCCGACGTTTCCCAGCAGGTGACCGTGCTCACGCCGAAGCTCTCGACAAGCGCCGTGGGCGATGCGGACAACAGCAAGTCCGTCACCGCTGAGGATGATGTTACCGTTACCGATTATGTCCGTTACACCGGGCTTACCGCCGGGCAGACCTACACGCTCACGGGAACCCTTATGGACAAGTCCACCAAGAAGGCTTTCGTGGATGCCGACGGCAACCCCGTCACCGCGACTGCTGAGTTCACGGCGGAAGCCGAAAGCGGTACCGCGACCGTGACCTTCACCTTCAATGCCAGCAGCATCAAGACCGGCACCAAGCTCATCGCCTTCGAGACCCTTTCCACGAACGGTATCGAGATTGCCGACCACAAGGATATCAACGACATTGACCAGACCGTTACCGTGAAGGCTCCCGTTATCGGCACCACCGCCGTCGATGCTGCCGACGGTGACAAGACGGTTACGGGCGAGGAAAATGTCGCCGTCCGCGATACCGTCCACTACAACAACGTGACCCCCTGCAAGACCTACAAGGTCATCGGTACCCTCTACGAGAAGGTTCTTGACAAGAACGGAAAGGTCACGAAGAAGGTATTCAAAGACAAGGACGGTACCCCCGTCACTGCGGAAGCAAACTTTACCGCAGAGGACTCCTACGGAAACGTCGATGTGACCTTCTACTTCGATGGCAGTTCGCTCAAGGAAGGTACCTCTCTCGTTGCCTTCGAGTCCCTGTCCTACAACGACAATGAGATTGCTTCCCATGCCGACGTGAATGATTCCGGCCAGACTGTCATCATCACGAAGCCCAAGCTCTCCACTACCGCAACGGATGCCCTTGATGGTGATAAGAACCTCATTGGTGAGGATAATGCCACCATCGTCGATACCGTCCATTACATGAACGTGACCCCCGGCAAGACCTACAAGGTTTCCGGCACCCTCTACGAGAAGGTCACCGACAAGGACGGCAAGGTCACCAAGAAGCAGCTCCTCGATGCCGACGGCAACCCCGTCACCGCCGAGACCGAGTTCATTCCCGAAACCGCTTTCGGTGATGTGGATGTGACCTTCGCCTTCGACGCGTCCGACCTCAAGGCCAAGGACAAGGTGGTCGCTTTCGAGTCCCTGTCCCTGAACGGCAAGGAACTTGCGAGCCATGCCGATATCGAGGACAAGTCCCAGACCGTCACCATCACGAAGCCCACGCTTTCCACCACTGCCGTGGACGGCTTGGATGCGGACAAGAACCTCATCGGTGAGGGCGATGTTACTATCGTCGATACCGTGAAGTACAAGAACGTCACTCCCGGCAAGACCTACAAGGTCACCGGCACCCTCTACGAGAAGGTCACCGACAAGGACGGCAAGGTCACCAAGAAGCAGCTCCTCGATGCCGACGGCAACCCCGTCACCGCCGAGACCGAGTTCGTTCCCGAGGACACCTACGGCACCGTCGATGTGACCTTCGCCTTCGACGCGTCCGACCTCAAGGCCAAGGACAAGGTGGTCGCTTTCGAGTCCCTGTCCCTGAACGGCAAGGAACTCGCGAGCCATGCCGATATCGAGGACAAGTCCCAGACCGTTACCATCACGAAGCCCGAAGTCGGCACCACCGCCAAGGACGGTCTCGACGGCAATAAGACCGTCGTTTCCGATACCGAGGTTTCAGTGGTCGATACCGTGAAGTACAAGAACGTCACTCCCGGCAAGACCTACAAGGTTTCCGGCACCCTCTACGAGAAGGTCACCGCCAAGGACGGCAAGGTCTCCAAGAAGCAGCTCCTCGATGCCGACGGCAACCCCGTCACCGCCGAGACCGAGTTCGTTCCCGAGGACACCTACGGCACCGTCGATGTAACCTCACTTTCGATGGGTCGCTTCTGAAGGACAACACACCGGTGGTCGCTTTCGAGTCCCTGTCCTACAAGGACAAGGAGATTGCTTCCCATAGCGATATCGAGGATGAAGACCAGACGGTCACCATGCACACCTCCGAGATTGGTACCACAGCCACGGACAAGCTCGATGGTGACAAGACCGTCATCGCCGATGCCGAGTCCACCGTCACCGACAAGGTGGAGTACGACCATGTGCTCACCGGCAAGGCTTACACCATGGCCGGTATCCTGATGGATGCAAAGACCGGTCTTCCCGTACTGACCGGCGAAGGCGCGAAGAAGTATACCGAGGATGACCTCATCAAGTTCACCTCCGGCCTGATGAACGTGCTTGGCTTCCAGTCGAACACCTACTCCATCAAGGTCAAGGGCAAGGACTGGGGCAACGGTGCCGCCATCGTGAAGAACGCGGACGGTTCCTACACCTATGATGCTTCCGAGCGCACCGAGAACGAGGACGGCACTTGGACTGTCAAGACCGACACCCAGACTCTCACCGAGCAGGAAGATGGCACTTGGAAGCTCACCGGTCTGGAGGGTAGCGGCAGCGCCACCGCAGACGGCGGCACAAGCTACGTCCGTAATATCGAGGAGACCTACAAGGCCGATGAGGTCGAGGTCACTGATAACGGTATCGACTGGTCGAACGCAAAGAAGCTCCCGACCGCTTCCATTGACCTCGCCAAGGTCAAGGCATATGCCGAGGAGAACAAAGACCTCCTCTCCTGCCTTGTCTACAAGACGGCGGAGTTCACCCCTGAGAAGGAGTCCGGTTCCATCGACATGGACTACACCTTCAACTCCAACGACGTTATCGACCGCCTGTCCGGCGAGACCAAGAACCTCGTGGTCTTTGAGGTCATGTTCAAGGGCAGCATCGAGAACGCTTCCGATGAGACTCCCGTTTCCATCGTCGCGAGCGAATGCGATAAGGACAACGAGGGACAGACGGTAAAACTCGCCCCGAGTACCATCGGTACCACTGCGACTGACAAGTCCGACGGTGACCATGAACTGATGGCTGGCAAGGATGCCGTCATCACTGACGAGGTGAAGTACGAGGGTCTTATTCCCGGCAAGGAGTACACGCTCCATGCCACGCTCATGGATAAGAAGACCGGCGAACCTTTGAAGGTTGCCGACAAGGGCGTGACCGCCGAACTCAAGTTCACGCCGAACAGTGAGAGCGGCACGGTCTCCATCAACCTCGGCGAGTTCGATGCAACCTCCCTCGACGGTCATACACTGGTTGTCTTCGAGGAGCTGACCAAACAGAGCGATATCGACGGCAAGACCACGGACGTTACCGTGGCGGAGCATAAGGATATCAACGACGAGGGACAGTCCGTGACCGTCACCTCGACCCCGGCAGGCTCCACCTACGGAAAGACCGGCGTTGACATGACGAACATCGCCATCGCCATCGGCATCCTCCTGATTGCCGCAGGCTGCGCGACCGCTTACGGCATCAAGAGCCGCAAGACCACCAAGGGCGATGCGGACGAGAGCGCAGAGGATAACACCGAAGCCTAGTGCCCGTAACGCCTGAAACCGGCAGGGTGCCAGCTCTTCGGCACCCTGCCTTCCTTTTAATTTGAAAGGGGGATACACCCATGAAGGACGATAAAGAGAACGATATCGAGATGAACGACGGAGATTCCACCGAATCACCTGCGGATGGGAACAACATGCACGCGAACCCGGAAAGCGAGAAGAAGCCGCATAACCGGAAGGTCATTGCCGCCATCTGCGGCCTTGCTCTCGTCGCGCTCATCGGCGGCGGTGCCTATTATGGCATCGGCCACCAAACCGATGCAGATTCCAAGGCCGAATCCGTGCAGGCGAATGATTCCAAGGAAAGCGGTTCCGACGCGTCTGCGAAGGACGGCTCTAAGAGCAAAGAGAAGTCTCACACCCACGACTGGTCTATCACCTACAAGACCGTCCACCATGACGCTGTGACGCACACGGAGCACGTGGCACCCGTCTACCAGAACCTGACCACCTACCATACCGTTTGCAATGAGTGCAAGCAGGTCATCGACGGCAAGGCCGATGACCACATCAAGCAGACCGGTCACTCCGGCTACTCCACCAACGTCCCCATCACCGATGAGGTCATGGTGAGCGAGGGCTATGATAAACAGGTCACCGACACCCCGGCTTACGATGAGACGGTCATCGACAAGCTGGTCTGCACCACCTGCGGAGCGACGAAGGATGCCCCGCAGGCCACATCGGATGCCGCCAAGTAATTCAGATGGCCAGATTGGGAAATCATAACCGGAAATCCCGTGCGGCTTTTGCGGCAGCGGCGGTCTTCTTGGCCGTCGCTGCCATCCTTTTCGGCGTGCTGCTTCATTTCTATCGGGATGCAAGTCCCTCACCGTCACCAAACGGCACGCCGCAGGAAACCGCCACGGAAAGCGCAGGTGGTCGGGAATCCGAGTTCCCTACTGTTGATTGGGATTACTGGAAGAGCGTGAACGGGGATGTTATCGGATGGATAACCGTGCCGGGGACGGATATCAACCATCCCATCCTGCAAGCTCACGCATCCGACCCGGATTACTACCTGCATCACGATATCTACCGAAACTACAACCCCTTGGGTGCGCTCTATCTCGACGCAGAATGCGAGAAGGAGGGCTTTCAAAGTCCGAATGCCGTCATCCTCGGACACAGCCTGACCCTCGGGAACGCGGTCACCTGTTTCGGCAACGTCCAACGGTATAGCGATAAATCCTTCGCTTCTGAGCATCAGACGGTACTCATCCAAACCCCAAACACCAAGATGCGCTACACCGTGCGCTTCGCGAATATCGTGAAGGGATGGGAGCCGACCAAACGGACGGTCTTTGCCGGTGATTCGGATTTTCGGAACTGGTACGATTCTTCGCGAGAATCTGCCGCCATGGTACTCGATACCAATTCCGAACCGAATCAGGTCATCTCCCTCGTCTCCTGCTCCTATAACTTCTGGAAGCAGAATGAGCGGACGGTCGTGACCACCAGTATCGACCAAAAACAGGCGCAAACGGAAACTGTTTCGACCGAATCCCGTCAGACTGGCTCTGGTGCCGAATAAGGACAGGTTTCAATCTGTTCGCACTCACGCTACAAACCTACCGCCAAGACCCCGCAGATTCGATTCTGTGGGGTCGTTTTCTTAGAGCATGTCGGAAAAGCGGCAGCTATCGTATAATTTTAATGAGCTTTCCCGGAAAGGAGACCATGATGAAATCTAAGCAGAAGCAGACTCCTACGGAGATTATTGAGAACCAGCGTCAGGCGGTCGTTGAGAAAATCATCGAGGACATGAAGCGCGACGGGCTTCGTTGGGCAGAACCGTACCTGCCCTCCCTAACACCGCACAACCCCGTCTCCGGCACCGTGTATCAGGGCGGAAACCGCGTGCATCTTGGCTTCATCGGGTTCATGCGCGGCTACACGGACAACCGGTGGGCTACCTTCAACCAGATAAAGGATGCCGGTTGGCATGTGAAAAAAGGTGCCAAGTCCGCGCTCATCGAGAAATGGAAACAGTTCTCCTTCTACAAGGAAAACGAGGATACCGGTGAGAAGGAGCTTGCGGGACGCTATCCGAAGCTCGTCGGCTATTGGAACGTCTTCAATGCGGAAGATATCGAGGGCATCCCGCCTGAAAACTCCCCCGTCCACCAGAATGACCGGACAGCCATCATCGCCCAGAACCTTGAAGAATCTTCCAGATGCCCAGTCATCGAGAGCAGCAGCTACCTCGGAAGTGCCGCCTACTCTCCGGCCACAGACCGCATCGTCATCGCCCCGCGAGAGACCTTCCGCTCGGACGAAGCGTTCACCCGCGTCCTGCTGCATGAGATGACCCACTCCACTGGACACCCTTCCGCCCTCGCCCGTGAACTCGACACCCGCTTCGGAAGCCCTTCCTATGCTGAGGAAGAGCTGGTCGCGGAGCTTGGAAGCCTTTTCCTTTCCGCAGACCTCGGTATTCAGAGCACCGATTTGGAGGGCGAGTTCTACGAGAACCACGTCTCCTATCTGCAATCTTGGATGAATGCATTGGAAAACGACCCTTCCTATCTCTTCAAAGCCGCATCGAAAGCCGACCATGCGGACACCTTCATCATGGAGCGTTACGAGGAGGAACTGGGAAAGAACATTGAGATTGACGCACCGGAACTGGAAGAGGAGGTGTCGCTCGCCGGAGAGAGTCATGATATGGCAAGCGCATCCGAACACCAGCCGGAAAGCGAGATGCCGGAACCTGCCCTTGCTGCCGTCCTGTAGCCGTGTGCCCGCGCCGAAAGAGGAACATGCGTTCAATTAACGTATTGCCGTAATACTGGCATTATAGTATAATGGTAACATATGATAACAGCCATCTGGCAGAAAGGACGATAGGTATGGCAGAAATGGAAAAGAAACCTTGGCGCTTCACCATCGAGTTCGATGAGGAGAAGGCAAAAAGGAACGGCTACAACGTAGATGACCTCTACGACTGTGTGGGAAAATATGCGGAGCAAATGGGTAACGTCCGCATCGGACTTGGTACTTGGCAGGCAAAGAACCGCAAGGTGCAGTTCGGAGCGCAGTGTCCTGTTTGCGCCGCCCTTTCTAAACAGCCTTGGGTCATGCAGAACATTAAGTCTTGGCGTACCTATGAGGATATGAATGAACCGGAGGGCGAAGACTACCTACAGGTAATCCGGGATATCAGCCCGAAACGCATTTACGACTAGTCGCATTCGTACTTAGGATTCCAGATGGAACTTGATAGGAAAGCATTTCACTTCGACCTAGACAACGAGTCTGTTAAACGCTTCTATACCGGTAAAAGGAATGCATGGTCAGATATTCAGGACTTTCTGGAATCCCATAGCTTTGAGAAGCCGCAATATTCTGGATATGAATCGGCAGAAAATATCGTCATGTCCTATCAGCGTGCTTATGGCACCATAGATGAGATGATGTACAAGTTTCCTTGGTTCCAAAAATGCGTGAAAGCGGCCACCTTCACGGAAATCGGTGAAAGCTACGATGTGAAGGAGTTTCTTGAGAATGGGATGCAACTATCACTTCCCCTCCGCCCCGACACCCGCAAGGAGCTTCACTTCGACTTGGGAATGGCTGCGCTCAGTGAGAATTACGGCTCCATCAGGCCGAATGCTTGGCGCGGCGCTTGGACGCTTATCCGCATTTTCATGGAACGCAACGGATTCGTCCACACCCAGTTTTCCGGGTATGAGTCGAAAACGGTAATGGCGATTGACAGGGCAATGGCCGTCATGGAGGAATTGCAACAGAGATATCCTTGGTTCAAGGACTCCCTTCTCGCCGCATCGCTCACCGAGGTCGGCGAACGCCACGATGCCCTCTCCTATATCAAGGGTTCCAGTGGCATCATCGTTCCGGTTCCCACCCATTCGCTTGGGCTTGAAGAGCCGGATTTCTTCGGTTCCGAAATCGGTGATATGAAGAGTGCGACCGCAGAGCTATCGAAACGGAACGGGTCGGAACCACCGAAAGACCTGAACAAGGCGCATTAGAAAAAGCCCCGGCCATTTGGTCGGGGCTTTCCTTGCCTGAAATAGACGATTGCCTTGCTCTTTCTAGTTACTTCGTGGCACCGCAGGAAGAGCACTTGTACCCGGTGGTCACGGTCTCGTCCCATGCCTTGCTCACCAGCACTTGCTCGTCCCATGCTGCTTTGTCGGTCACAGTTTCATAATACCCTTGCTTTACAGTCACATAGGTAGAGTGATAGCTTCCGCAATTACCACCATTCATAAGAGAGTTGTTAATATGTCCCCATGGGTCTGACGTAATATCCGCACCGCACTGGTTGCAGATATAGTGTTCCTCCGTTACCGGGTCATGCCATACCTGATGCGTCACCGCGTCATGGTGGACGGTCTTGTACTGAGCGTCGTGATGGACGGTCTTTGTCTGGCTACCCAGTTGTGCTGATGCGCCGGGGTGTCATCCTTTTTCGATGAGCTGCCTGAATTGGTGTTCGAGCCGGAGTTGCTGCTGTTGCCACCATTCGGCTTGCTATCGGATTTTCCCTCGTCTTTCTTGGAGGATGAATTGCTCTTGTTTCCAGAGTTATCGGAGCTGCCTGTGGCCTTCCCATCATCTTTCTTGCTATCGGAGGTCTCCGGTGTCTTCGCATCGGACTTGTCCTCCTTGGCGGTCTCCTCAGCCTTCTCGGTCTCCTTCTCGACGGCATCCGTATCGGCATTCGGGTTCTTCTTGATGTTGTCCTCGAACTTCTTCACGACCTCGGCACCCTTGTCTCCGGTCAGAGTAGAATCGCCCTTCTTCACGGCTGCTGCAACATCCTTGGCGATGGCGGTCAGGTCATCCTTCGTCACCTTATCCGCATCCACCTTGTTGAAAGTCACACCCGTGCTGGCCGTCTTCTTGTCGGCCTTCCCGGCGGTAACCTTCTTCGATGACACCTTATAGATGGAACCGTCGGCGTTCACCGGTGAAATGAATGTGACGGTATAGGTGCCGGACTTGCCGACCTTCACAGTCACCTGTTTATTCGCGTCGATAGCGGTGTAGAAGTCCACCTCGCCGTCCGCTCCCTCGATATGCGCGATGACGGGCGTGGATGTGTTCGCATCCCAGCCGTCAGCCTTTACCTCAAGGGTAAGTACCATGTCCTGCTTCTCATCGTCCTTTGACTGGGACACCGCAGGGGCATTGGAATCTCCCGTCCAACTGGCATGTGAGATGGCGTAAGCCCCGCCGCCGATGAGAAGCGCCGCACAGAGGATTCCCGCACCAGCCACGCAGACCTGCTTACGGGAGAACTCGCGCCCGA
>NZ_QSDM01000027.1:0-27876 GCF_003464045.1 Dorea sp. AM58-8
TCAGTCTTATAAAAAGATAATATCAGAAGGAAAACAGATTAGATAGCGAAAGGTCAATGCACTAGTTTCATGATGCATTGGTGCCTTTCGCAGAAAGGTGGTTTATACAAATGAATAACAAGAAACAATCCGCAAATCCACACAATATCGACTGGATGATCACACTTTTACCATTAATCATGATTATTGGTTTATGTGTATTATTCTTTTCTTTCCCAACGCAATCCAATACCGTTCTAAGCAATATACGATTTCTGCTTGGAGACACATTTGGTGTGTATTACTTAATTATTGGACTGGGTATTTTTCTCCTTTCTATCTATGTTGCATGTTCCAAATACGGTAACATCGTACTTGGTGCCCCGAATGAAAAGCCTAAATTTTCTTTCTTTGCCTGGGGGTCTATGATGTTTACTGCCGGATTAGCCGCTGACATTTTATTCTATTCTTTTTCAGAATGGATTCTTTACGCTTCTGATCCGCATATTGCAGAATTAGGAAGCATACAGGACTGGGCCAGTACATACCCTATTTTCCACTGGAGTCTGATTCCATGGGGATTCTATCTTGTACTTGCCGTTGCATTCGGCTTTATGCTCCATGTACGCAAACGTGATCGTCAGAAGTATTCTGAAGCATGTCGTCCTATCCTTGGTAAATATACCGATGGTATTCTTGGACGGTTAATCGACTTACTTGCAGTATTTGCACTGTTAGCCGGAACTGCTACTACGTTCAGTCTTGCTACTCCGTTAATGGCAAGTGTAATTGGTGAACTGTTCCATATACAGATCAACCGAACGGTTGTGACCATTATAATATTAGTACTGACATGTGCCGTGTATACATATTCCCTTTTACATGGATTTAAAGGAATCAGTTTCCTTGCCAAATCGTGCATTTATTTATTCTTTGGTCTTTTAGCATTTGTCCTTTTATTTAGCGGCGAGACCAAATACATTATTGAAACTGGTTTTTCTTCTGTAGGCCGAATGTTCCAGAACTTCTTCCAACTGGCAACGTTTACAGATCCACAGAGAACTACCTCTTTTCCACAAAACTGGACGATCTTCTATTGGGCATACTGGATGGTATGGTGTGTAGCAACACCATTCTTTATCGGTAATATATCTCGTGGCAGAACAGTCCGTCAGACAATCTTAGGCGGATACGTATTTGGCTGCGGATCAACAATCATTAGTTTTATCATTCTTGGCAATTATTCACTTAAGCAGCAGATCACCGGTGCAGCAGATTATCTGGCCATGTATCAGAAGAATGGAGATCTTTATGAAATCATCATTGCTATCGTAAAATCTCTTCCATGTGCTCCACTGATTCTCGCACTGCTTTTTATCACGATGGTTGCCTTTTATGCCACATCATTTGATTCAATTGCTTTAATAGGTGCCTGCTACAGCTATCACAAACTGGGAGAAAACGAATCCCCGCATCGGTTAATTGAATTCATGTGGTGTATATTATTAATTCTGTTGCCAATTGCTCTGGTATTTTCAGATAGCTCCATGAGTAATCTACAATCGGTAAGTATCATTGCTGCCTTTCCAATCGGAGCCGTAATTGTACTGATTACTCTCAGTTTCCTAAAAGATGCAAAGAAATATATGAATGGTCAATAGTTCAATGGGGTAGGCTGACTCAGCTACCCATATACATTTCCCTATCATTATAATATTGTTTTATGTACTCTACCATCTGATCGGCACTTTTCCACTGCAATCCTTGTGAATCGTACGCCGCTCCGGCATTCTGCCATGTAAGCTTTGTTCCGTATAAGTATACCTTTGCATTTACGACCTGCCTTCCTTCTTTGCCAAAGTACGTCCACCAATCCGGATAATACTGCTGCATAAAGGATTGTGCCAGTCTGGAAGCCTGTGAACTGCTACTTCCATTTACCGTTCCACTCATCTGTACGCCTCCATTTGGTGTACTGTGCAGAAGAAGAACACTGCCGTCCTGACACTGTCCAAGACTCAGGTAACAATGTCCATTGATACTGACAATATCGCCAGGATAAAACTTACTGTTAGGTGTACATGTGGAAACAGTTCCAAAACCATATCCTGCTAACGATTTAGCTAGCTTCGTTGCATCACCCACATATCCATTGTAATCTTTCCATTCTGTACAGAATTATATACTAGCCACCCTAAATAGCCCGAGCAATCCAAACCCCAAAAACGGGATTCTCTGTGTCCATTTTCCCAGGCAGTCCGTCCCGGTCGATAGGAATAATTCTGCTTATTCTTCTGAAAATACTGTTCCCATTCCGGCCAAACGCCATATGCAAAGCGGTCTCACCAGAGCCATTATCTGGTACGTTCCAGCCACCGCCCCACACATACAATGTATTGCCTACCGGTTTTAATGCATCTGCAATCAGATCTGATAATTCTATCTCAGCCATAGCTCCACTCTGATTAAAATAATAGTTACTTGCATTAATACTATGCGTTCCTGTCAACATTTGACCTGAACCATTCAGATAATACCAGATATTATTTATTTTCTTTCATCCCGTAGCCATATGCCCGTCTTGTTCCAAATAGTACCAAGCTCCTCCAACATATTGCCAGCCAATCTGCATTGCTCCATCTGCTCCCAGATAATACCAGTTACCATTCAGATAAATCCAATTGCGTGCCATTGCTCCACTCGACTGCAGGAAGTACCAAGTATTTCCGACGAGTTGCCAACCGGTCTTCATAGCTCCATCTACTCCCATATAATACCATGTACCATTTTGATAAAGCCAATTTTGCGCCATAACTCCATTTGATTGCAGAAAATACCAAGAACCTCCCAGATATTGCCAGCCTGTTCTCATAGCCCCATCTGTTCCCGTATAATACCAAGTATTATCTAGACACAACCATTCCTGCGCCATAACTCCACTTATCTGCAGGAAATACCAGGACCCGCTAATATATTGCCATCCTTTTTTTATTCGACCGCTTGAATCTGTATAGTACCATCCTTCCGGCCGTTTCTGCCAACCAGTCAGCATACATCCATTAGCATCAAACAAATATTCCGAATCGCCAATTGTCATAACACAATCTTTTGCCATTACACCTGGATGTTTCATACCAAGTTCTTCATAATAATACCATTTATCACCTATATATTGCCAACCCGTTATACTAACATTATTTTGCTCTTCATATGTCGTTTTAAACTCAAATCCAGTTGCATTACCTATAGCAGTTAATTGAATCTTAGTATTATCATGCGACCATTCTGTCTGATTTATCGCATATGCAATGATTCCATTCTGAATTCCTGATATGCTAGGAGGATAATTAGCATTATCCGCATCAACAACAAATTTTGTCTCTTTAGAATTTAGCTTCGTTTCAATTCTATCTCTATATGTTTCTATCCATTTTGCCGCATCGCCACTTCTAACAAAATAATTATTTTTCAGATTTGTAGAACACGTACCATAATTCATATCATTATATATTTTTGCGTGTCCCGGATGAGCCAATGCCATTAATTCATCTGTAAGTCCAAAATACAAATGTCTTTGATCAAAATCATACCAGTTTTCATTAGAATCATCCCAAGTACAATCCACTTGATACCATTCACCATCTAGTTTGACTGCATTCCAGGTATGACCATCATAGGTATCTCTTACTTCAGAATTTTCAATACCGATAGCAGATAACAATTTGGAATAAGCACTTTCATAACTTTGACATGTCCCCAGGCCTCTGGTTAATGCACTTTCCGCCGAAGACCATTTCAATGAATTATCATACTCCAACTGTTCCAATAACCAGTCATGTAGCCATAACGCTTTTTCATATTCAGAATTATTTCCTTTGCTATTGCACTGTTTAACAGCTGAATTAATAACATCATTAACACTTGGATAATTTGCATCGTTTACTTGAATATATGTATTCGTTCGCAAATATGTAACTCCAGATACCAAATCCATAACATGAAATCTAAAATTATAAATACCTGACGCTGTCATTGTAAATGTATAGTCATGGCTATCGCATTCATCTGTATATTCAGTCCACTCACCTCGACTAGGATCTGCAACTGATTCATATGAATTTTCTTCTGGATTCGAATAGCTAGGAGCCTCCATATTAAACTTATATAACCCACTGCCACCAGATGCGGAAACATGAAAAGTTGTAGGTTGTCCTAATTCAGGTTCATTCCATTCCACCTTTAAAGTCACATCACCATAACTGGCTACGTCATTATAGGCATATTGGAATTCTTCAGCATAAACTGTTACTCCTTTTCCAATCAATACGCTCATGCAAAAAAACATTAAAATAATCTTTAATACTTTATTTTTATCTTTCACACTCATTCCTTTCACTATTTATACATATGGTCTTGCTGCACCAATCACTCTTCCTCTGCTTCCAATTGGTTTTACAGACACTCCCTGTCCCGGCCATGAGTCAATTATCTGCCCATTTCCAAGATAAATAGCTACGTGTCCTCTATAATATACCAAATCTCCACGTTGCAAAGAATTTGTACTAACCGGCATAAAAGTATTATTATTATACCAATTCATTGAATTATATGTCTGTGATGCTATCCATCTATGATTATATGGATTATAAATTCCAAGATCCATTCCAGTTGCATACAAACACTGTAATACAAATCCAGAACAGTCAACTGCGTCTCCCGGATAACTTGACCATGGCTCAATGTATCTTGTTCCGAGATATTCATATGCTCTTGCAATAAATGCATCAACACATTCCTGTCGTGATGCATATATTGAAATACGTGACGGCGTAACGTATGTAAAATACCCTGTACAATATGATGGAAGCATAACAGTCAATGAACTTACCTGCGGATAGCCAGCCGGATTCTGCCATCCCAATTTATTCTTTGCCCGAATATACGCTCCATTTTCATGTACTACAAATCCATCAATTACTGTATTCTTTGCCATGACACCTTCTGAACCGCCATGAGTATCATTCTTAGTGTACATATAATACCAGACACCACCAGCAACCTGCCAGCCTGTCTTCATTGCTCCATCACCGGAAAACCAATACCACTCACCATTCAACGCAAGCCAATTAGTCGCCATAGCACCGCTTCCATAGAAGAAATACCAGTTATCACCAATTAATCTCCAGCCACTATTTGCCATCTTATTATTCTCTGCCGGATCTAAATAATACCAGTATCCATTGACAGCTTGCCAGCCAGACACAATTGCCCCTGAGTGATTAAAATAATACCAATTTTCTCCATCATAATACCAGCCTATATGCATCGCACCACTATCGTCAAATGCATATGTATTTCCAGCAATTTCTTTCAAACTATCGTTAGCCATTAACCCAGGGTACTCTGTGTTATCTCCATCAAGATAATACCATATTCCGCGAACATATCTCCAACCAATCGCTTGTGCTCCACTGCCATCTGCATAATACCAGCCTTCTGGTCGAAGCACCCACCCTGTCTGCATTGCTCCACCAGCTGCAAAGTAGAAATTACTTCCTCCTATGTTTCTTGTACAATTATCTGCCATCAATCCAGGATGCTCTGCATCAGCTCCATCAAGATAATACCATACTCCTCGAATATATCTCCAGCCAATCGCCTGTGCTCCATTCGCATCTGCATAATACCAGCCTTCTGGTCGAAGCACCCAACCTGTCTGCATTGCTCCGCCGGCTGCAAAGTAGAAATTACTTCCTCCTATGTTTCTTGTACAATTATCTGCCATCAATCCAGGATGTTCTGTATCGAATCCATCAAGATAATACCATACTCCTCGGATATATCTCCAACCAATTGCACATGCTCCACTGTCATCTGCATAATACCAGCCTTCCGGTCGAAGTGCCCAGCCTGTCTGCATTGCACCACTACCATCAAATGCATAATAACTATCACCTATTTTTTTCATCTCATTACAAGCCATAATTCCTGCATTTTCCCCATCAAGATAATACCATTTTGAATTCAGATAAATCCAACCAAAATATAATGTATTCTCTTCTTTGGCATAATACCAATTTCCTTCATAAAAATTCCATCCCCTTGTCCACTCTGATGATGGAACCTCCGGTTCTTGCGGAAAATCTACGTTTCCCGAATCGTCAATATTTTCTCCTGTTACTGATTCTGTTGGAACTTGTAAATTTTCATTTTCAGATTTTTCTTCTTTTTGCGAATCCTCCTGTAATGATATACTTTGAACTTCTTTTGAGTGTCCATTTGTTCCTTCTGCAAACACCGTGTTCATCGGAACACATAATGTCAATACTAGGAATCCCATGAAAATCTTTCGTACTTTTTGAATCATTTCTCCCTTTCCTCTCCTATAAATTATCTATACTGCTATTGTATCAATATCTTTTTGAATTTTCCATACTATTCCACTATAAATCAAAAAGAGACATTCCTTTGCGTCATGCAAGAAACGTCTCTTTACAACTAATTATATTTATTAATATTTTCCATGATACCCTTTATCACTTCAGCATATGTAGCCGATCCTGCCCATCCTGTTCCGTATGGATTATTAGGAATACTAAGCCATTCAACATACGGTGCTTTACCTCTAAGCCACTCTCCCCATCTCGGATCAACACGATCTCCATTCAGTTTGTCTGTTGACGCATAACATTTCAAATGCTGAACCTGCGCACGTATACCAAGACGAACTGTACTGAACGAATTGCCTTTCACTCCATTTCCAGTAGCTCCCATGCCAGCAAAATTATACTGTGATATATCAACATCTCCGCCAAATGAGAGATATCCTGTTTCAACCATTGCCTGCGCAAATGCAACTTCTACTCTTACACCTTCATTCTTACACTCTTCGACATAAATCTTACAGAAGTCTTCTATAGTCTTAGCTTCTTTATCATTCTGAGAATAATAAGATGGATATTTTTTATTCATCGCTTTATAAAAATTTGATAATTGTAAGGCTGTCACTGAAGAAGTCCCCATGATATTTGTTAGCTTTTGTTTATCTGGAATCCATGCGCCGTTCGCATCCACATACCAATTACCAATCCAGGTATCACTCGCCATACATCCATTATTATCAAAATAATAGCATTTCCCATTGATCCATTGCCATCTTCCCGCTATCATTGCGCCACTGGATTCAAGATAATACCATGTGTTCCCTGTCAATAACCATCCTGTTTGCATCCAGCCATTTGCATCAAAGTGATACCATGTACTTCCCACTAACAGCCATCTGGATTTTACGTATTCTCCGTTCGATTCCATATATTTCCATCGCCCAGATACGACTTTCCAACCTGATACAACTTTTTGTTTTCCTGGCACCCATGCTCCACTGGTATCTACATAAGAATCTCCTATCCAAGTATTCGCAGCCATACATCCATCATTATCAAAATAATAGCATTTATTGTTAATCCACTGCCAACAGTCAGCCACTCTTGCACCACTAGATCCAAGATAGTACCACGTATCATCCAAATACAGCCAACCTGCCTGCATTGCTCCACTGGCATCCATATAATATGTGGCATCCCCTACTTTTGTCCAACCTGTCTGCATAATGCCTTTCGCATCAAAATAATACCATACTCCATTTAACAATAACCACTGCGATGTCTTGTATGTACCATCTCCATTACTATACTTCCACTGACTTCCATCCAACTCCCATTGTCCTTTTGACAATCCAAAATAATTCGCAATACCTGTCGCGTCAGCAACTCCACATTGTTTTAAAAAAGATTCCTCTTTCAATTTGGCGGCATCACTTTCATTATCAATAAATGCATGTTCTACAATAATTCCCGGAAATCCAGCTAATTTACTGCGTCGAATTATTCCGTACCAATCTCTCAAAGAACCATCTGGATATGTATCATATTCAGTCGAGCGAATTTTAATACCACGATTTTTCAATCCCAATTTCAACAATTCATCTAAAATCTTCTGAGCAGAATCTTCCCCCTCCTTTCCAATCGTTGCGTTATAATTGCTGTTTGGATAATATACTTCAACCCCCTGACCTCCACCAGAATTTATATGAATGCTTACCAATAGATCTGCTCCCCATTCCTTTGCTTTATTCACACGATTAGCGAGATCTGAAGCAGCATCGCCAACTCTATTTCCCAGGTATCTATCATCCTCTCTTGTCATATAAACTGTCACACCAGAATACTTCTCTAATTCCTCTTTGCAATATTTTGCAATTTTTAATGTGAGATCCTTCTCCTGTAATCCATTTCCAAGTGCTCCACTATCTGTTCCACCGTGACCCGGATCCAATACTACTACTACATTTCCACTTTTGGTCTGTTCATCTAGACTATATGTAGCAATCCCATCATTTTCTTCCGTATTGTCAATTGCATCTGTAATATCTTCCTGTGCTGTATCTATCTCGTCTGAAGCCATGCTTACTACAGATGCATCAATTTCTTCTTGCGAAATCATATCCGAGGAATCTGAATTGTAACCAGGATACTCTTCATCAACGCCAAACATAGCTCCTATACCTATATCCTGTAATTCAATTGTCTGCTCCACGCCATTTTCTACATACACAAATTGAAGTAAAGTATATGTTCCTTTACTCTCACTTGAAAATGAATGTTCAAACAAAAATAATTCTTCCTGTCTGGAAGACATAGCATCTTCAAAAATTGTTCCATCTGCTCTTTGATATACAATTCTTGCTTCTGATATAGCTTCTGTCCCATCTCCATATGAAACTACAATTTTTTGCGTATCAGGAGATGTCAGATATGGTTTATCAATTCCCACATAATTCAGTAGTCCATCCGTTACCGTCTCTTGACTTTCTACTTCTTCAATCTCTGATTCATCTTGACCTGAATCTGCTTCCACATTTTCTTCTATTTCACTCTTCTCCGTCTGATAGCTGTCATTTTCCGTGATGGCTGTATCTGATATTTCTTCTGCCATAGCAGTTATATCCGCCACTGGCATTAAGCAAAACATCACTACTGCCAAAAGCACCGCTATCATTTTGTTAAGGTTTTTCATTGTCTTCTCCCCTTTGTTTTAAACGCTATGTTACTTCGCTATTATACTTTATTCTTACAATACTCGCAACCAAAAAGAAAGGCAGAATCGCCAATGTCATCTACCTCTCTTTCTATATAGACTTAAAACACTACTACTTTTGTTCCGGTTGGAATATTATCATATATCCATTTAGCTTTCTCGATAGGTAATCTTACACAACCATGAGATAACTGCATACCAACACGACCATCCATAAGTCGACCATTATATTTGCTATATAATACACTATGGAACAGATAATCTCCATAAAACTGCGTATACCAATAACATCTTGCATTTCCTGAATCAAAATAATATCCCTTTGATCCCACCGTAAATTCGCCTCCTACTGTTGGAGTAGATGGTTTGCCCGGTGCGCACTGCCAATCATAAAGCAGATTCCATGCTCCAGCACTTCCTGCAAAAATAGTTGTTCGACATGCTGCCCGATCCACAAGTATTAGATATCCTGTTCTACTACTATACGGCTGTGCACGCAACACCAATCTAGCTGCTTCTGGTGATAACATTGCTCCATTTGCACCAAGATAATATCCATCTATATAACAATTTCTCGCCATCACACCTTCCGAACCGCCGTGGGAATCATTTGCGGTATACATATAGTACCAAGTACCACCAACATTCTGCCATCCCGTTTTCATCGCGCCATCACTGGATAGAAAATACCAATTTCCTCCTACCGCAAGCCAGTTTGTTGCCATTGCTCCGCTATTATGGAAAAAGTACCAATAATTTCCAAATAATTTCCATCCACAATTAATCATCTTATTATCATTATCTGGATCCATAAAGTACCAGTAGCCATTAATTGCACGCCATCCAGAAGCCATTAAGCCAGAATGATCATAATAATACCAATTATCTCCATCATAATACCATCCTTTATACATTGCTCCGCCGGATTTAAACTTATATGTATTTCCGCCGATTTCAAATATGCAATTATCTACCATCAATCCCGGATATTCTGCATTGTCACCATTTAAATAATACCAAGCACCATTGATGTATCTCCATCCGATTGCCTGTGCTCCACTTCCATCTGCATAATACCAGCCTTCCGGATATAGCAACCAGCCTGTTCGCATTGCCCCTCCGGCTGCAAAATAGAAATTACTTCCTCCTATATTTTTTACGCAATTGTCTACCATCAGTCCTGGATGTTCTGTGTCATTTTCATCTAGATAGTACCATACACCATTGATATATCTCCATCCGATTGCCTGTGCTCCGCTTCCATCTGCATAATACCAGCCTTCCGGATATAACAACCAGCCTGTTCGCATTGCTCCTCCGGCTGCAAAATAGAAATTACTTCCTCCTATATTTTTTACGCAATTGTCTGCCATCAGTCCTGGATGTCCTGTGTTATTTCCGTCTAAATAATACCACACTCCATTAATATTTCTCCATCCCAACACCAGGCTTCCATCTGCATTCGCATAATACCAACCTTCTGGGCGCAATATCCAACCCATTGATTGCATAACACCATCTTTATTAAAGCAATAATACTGTGTTCCTACTTTAACAATAGTATCTGCAGCCATGCTTCCTGGGTTATCTACATTCGTTCCATCAAGATAATACCATTTGCCACTTTCGTATCGCCATCCATAGTACAATGATCCATCCTGATTATAATAGTATGTATCTCCATTTTCATTTACATACCATCCAACATGAGTTGGCATTGTTTCTGTTTCATTTTCGACTTCAGGTATAATCACTTCCTGATTATTCATCTGTTTCTCAATCTTCAGCTCGCCATCGGTTGATTCCTCATTTTCGATGTTTTCTACAGCTTTTTGTTCCATTCCATATGACACAAATGAGCAACTAAAACATACTAAAAACGTAGCTAACAGTATTCCTTTTACTCTCTTTTTCATCTTTGACCTCCTCATACTCTTTAAATAGCATTCTTTTATTATTATTCTACGTGTTCTAGTCCACCTCCCATAAAATATTGTTCACCATCTCCTGTAATTGCATATACATGTATATTATAATCCCCAGGAATAAAGCCGAAATTTCCCATATTTATCTCCGTAGTATAATTACTGTCTTCATTCATTTGTAATTCAATCCACTGCAAATCACTTTGATCATCATTTGTCCATACGGCCACTAAAATTGATTGTATATTCTCTCCACCAGTTATCTGTTGTACCGTAAGTGGTATAGTTCCTGTTTGGCGTTGGTATTCTCCTATTACTACCTCACCCGTAGGTATCTTTCCTTCTCTAACTAACAGTACTTCACTAGACTCGTCAATGTCAGCCAATTGTGTCATCAACTCTGATTGTTTATTTAATTCTTTTTCTTCTTTTTCTATACCAAATCGCTCAGTAAGTGTCTGTTCCGATGAAAACAAATTAGTACCTAAGCCCAAACGATTACCTTCTATTTCTACCCCTATTGCAGCTAATGTTGTTGGAAAAGCATCCATTGTCGTATAATTTCTGGCGTTCGACAATTCAGATTTTCCACCATTAATGTATGCTGTATATACTTTTCTTATATAACTTTCATCTACATCTTCACAAAAATCACTATCCATTGTTGGATGATCACCAGATATTACAATTGTTGTATTTTCATAAAAGTCCTGTTGTTGAACCCATTCAACAAATTCCGCCACCTGTTTACTTGAACACGCCATTACATTAGCATATTGATTGTTCCCAAATCTGTCATCACATTTGTCACATACATACCCATCTTCAAAATGTGTGTCAACTGTTAGCATAGTCAAGTTAAACGGTTCATTCTGCGTCGCAAGTTCACCAAGGCGATTCTTTGCAAATTCGAACAACTTCTGATCATCATATCCCCACCATACTGGATATTCTTCTGTAGAAAGCCACCCCTGTTCCATAGCATAATTATAATCAATAATGTCATAATTGCCATGTTCCGAAAAATAGAGTTTTCGTCCACCAAACGTAGCATTGGAACCCAGTAATAAAGTCTGTGAATATCCTGCATCACTCAAAATATCGCCAATAGTAGTAATACCCGGAAAAAAATTGTCCTGAGTATCCATCTCATTCGCACTGATAGATATTTTTAATGGCAATCCTGACGTTTGCGCAAACATAGCTCCCATAGTCCATGTTGTTCCCGGCATTGAATACCCGCCATTAAGTTTATTGTCCTTTCCTGAAAATTCCTCATTCTCCTGCGCTATTTCCGTAAGCTCTGGAATCACATCTTTTTCAAAAGCTCCTCCATTATCTTCATCTGAATAAGCAGTCTCCATGGATTCTAAAAATATATATATGAGATTTCTTTTTTTCTCAGGGAATGTAAGTGTAACTTCTTTAGGATCCACATAATTATCATCAATAAAAGAAGATATTTCACTTTGACCGGACATGTAATCACCAATATCCAACTTTTTCCAAGCTGTATATCCGTATAAAACCAGAATTGTAACTGAAGCAATCAACACAACAATACATATGTATCCTGTTCTCTTCTTCTTTTTCTTAAAAATAATCATGATAGCAGTTATTACCATTATGATTATAATTGTTGGCACGATACATTTAAATACATATTGCCATATCATATCTGAATTAGTACCTTCCAAAGGTGAATTGAGATGGTATACTAATTCATCCATTGTAAGATTTGCCCAGGTTTCAAGCATCCATTTAATACTAAAACATATCAAAATTGCCAATACTGATATGATACCACTAACTACTTTCCCGATATTTTTTAATATATCCTTTGTTTTTTCATTCACAGTTCCTGTTTCCTTTTAAGTATAATTATAATTAGCTGTCATTATGATACCATAGAATATATTTACCAACAAGTTTCTATAAAATCAATTTTGTTTTTTATTTTAAAAGGCTTTGACGCCCGCGTCAAAGCCCTCATTCCTTCTTACTTAAAACAACTTCTCCGGATATACTCCGTCTTTAATCAGCTTCTGAATACTTGCCACCACATCCGGTTTATCTTCTTTGTATGTCACGCCGAACCACTCATCATGTGACTTCCGTACTTCGACCTTCATCCTTCCTTCTTTCAGCAGGTCACCGATGATGATCGGGAGGAGATATTCTCCTTTCAGATTCTCCGGATCCAGCTTCTCCAGGAATACGTCAAAGCCTTTTTCCAGCACATCAAAGAATGCCGGTGACAGTCCCCACATATTCATAGAGACTTCTGATTCCACATCGATTGGCACGGCTCCGTCCTCTGTCTGCACTGCCGCGCCTTCAGCAGTCTTGACAATATTGGATGTCTCCACAATCTCAGACAGCATACGGTGTTCATCTACCTTACATACGCCACGGGTTACACCGCCATTATCGCTCAAAGTATTCTTCAGTACGAAACCTACCATACACGCTTCATACGCATTATCATCTTTTCTTCCTGTCAGATATGCATATGCTTCTCTGTAAGCTTCCTTGCCGTAATAATCGTCTGCATTGATTACCAGAAATGGCTCATCTACCACATCTTTACAGCACAGGATTGCCTGACCGGTTCCCCACGGCTTCTTTCTTCCCTCTGTCTTCTTCTGGAAACGCTCCGGGATATCATTCAGTTCCTGATAAGCGTATTCTACTTCTACCAGCTTCTCCATGCGTCTGCCGATGATCTCTTTAAAATCCTTGTCCAGATCTTTACGGATTACGAATACAACCTTATTAAATCCCGCCTCCAGCGCATCATGAATGGAATAATCCATAATAATCTCACCGTTTGGTCCTACTGCCTCCAGCTGTTTGATACCGCCGCCAAACCGACTTCCGATTCCTGCTGCCATGACGACTAGTGTTACTTTACTCATTTGTACCTCTCTTTGTCTGGTTTATTCTCCCAGACCATCTTCAATTGCTTTTACCATTGCTTCCATTGCTTCTTTTTCATCCGGTCCCTCACACTCGAGCACGATTTCATCTCCGCTTTTAATGCATGCACCAAGTACACTGAGTACACTTTTTGCGTTAGCCATCGTATTGTCATAACGAAATCTGACACTGCATTCAAACTCAGATGCTTTGTTGCAGAAGATTCCGGCCGGACGCATATGAAGTCCCGTAGGATTGGTGATCTTTACTTTTTTTGTAATCATACTTTTAATTTCCTCCGCTATCTTTCTCTTCCAGCACGAGTTCTACTTCAACATCTTCTGTCAGTGTACATCCATCCGGCAGCTTAAACTGTACTGGCACTTTATAGGTTCCTGCTTTTGTATATTCAGCCAGATCAATGATTGCAATCTGCTCAATGTTCAGAGTATCCAACTGTTCCTTTGATCCTTTTACATGTACTTCCAGATTATCCGTTTTGTTATAACTCATGCGCAGGTTCTCATCCAGATTTTTCACTGTAATAGATCCAACCGGAAGCTCAAAATTCTTGGTTCCGTCTTTTTCCAGTGTTACTGTAATAATCACCGAACTTGCGTTACTGTCTGCCAGTTCGATATCTTCCGGCAGATATTTGCTAATATCTATCGTATAATCTGTGCGGGAATCAATGGCTTCACCACTGAATTCTTCCGCAGGAATATCTATACTCTTAACCTTTGCCAAAGCATCTTCCGGTCCCGCAATCTCTATCTCTTCCGGAGCCAGCTTCACATTGGAAATGGAATATCCTTCTTTTACTTCAATTTCCGATGTATCCGCCTTCACAGGTACCGTCGTTGTCCGATACAATGTTACCGATACACTCACACCTACATTACCCAAGTTGTTTGCCAGCCTTGACTGGTCGATCACGTTATTGTTCTCATCGTACAATACCAGCGCAGAATCCAGCACGGTATTCTCTGAGAGTCCGGACACATTAACTTCAGCCTCTACCTTACTGATCTTTTCCACCAGAGACTTTGGTCCGTTGATCGTTACCGTCTCCGGATCAGCTGTCAGCTTGCCGAGCACATAACCACTTCGTACCTGACCGCTTGCCACTGGTGTAATATATGTGGTCTTGCTTACATTATCCTCGATCTGTATCTGCAGATTACGCGGACTTGCCGTTGCTTCACAGCTGCCCTCATATCCATTTACCGTTACTTCCAATGGAATCTGTGTATTCAGATACATTTCCTTAATATCTGCTGTAACAACAATGTCGCTTGCCTTAATCTTACTCAGCGTCCGACGTTTTGCCGAAACTACTACGCTTACATTCTGCGTGTCGTCTACGATCTGATAAGTCTTATTCTGTTCCGTCAATATCTCGGAGTGTTCTACTGTAACCGGTATGTTCGTAAATGTCTTAGTCATTACCGGATCGTCAATATTGACCACTATCAGCCACAGCATAAATGCAAACAGGAAGGCTAACAGCTTCAGGCTAAAATTATTTTTCAGCTTTTTTATCATCATCATGCCTTCCTTTCTTCAGTTTTTCTACCAGAATGTTCGCCGGATTCTTAGAATGCTTCCGTTGCTGGATTGCATGGAAGCGCTCTCTCAGTTCTGCTTCCGTCAGGTTTCTGGAAAGTCTGCCGCCCTGTGCTACAGATACTCCTCCGGTCTCCTCAGATACCACTACGATCATGGCATCACTGACTTCACTCATACCGACTGCCGCACGGTGTCTGGTTCCCAGATCCTTGCTCAGTTCCATGTTATCAGACAATGGCAGGTAACAGGTTGCCGCCACGATCCTGTCGTTCCGCACGATAATAGCTCCGTCATGAAGCGGAGTATTATGCTCAAATATATTGACCAGTACCTGGCTGGAAATCAGACAATCCATCTGAATACCGGTACTCTCATATTCTGTCAGTTGGATCAGCTGTTCTACTACGATCAGTGCTCCTGTTTTTACTTTGCTCATGGAAAATACAGCACGCACGATACCGTCAACTGTCTCATCACTGAACCGCACTCGTTCTTTGGAATCAAACGGAAGCATGGATGTCAGCATCTGTTTTTCGCCCAGTTTCTCCAGACCTCGTCGGAGTTCGGGCTGAAAGACGACCACTGCCGCCACAGCCATAACTGCTGCTGCTTCTTTTGCCAGCCACAGGATCGTATGCATCTGTAAAATGGCTGCCACCAGTATGAATCCCGCAAGTGCCAGAATGCCACGCATCAGCATCCACGCCTTGGTATTCTTGATCCATACCATAATCTGATAGATCAAAAATGCAATGATCAGGATTTCCAGAATGTCCGTGAAACGCAATTCCGGAAAATAAATGCCTTTTACAAATTGTTCAAAAAACTGCGATATTCTCTGCGCCATTCTGTCACCTCCCCATTCTTCTGAACTTGTTGTCTGTCTGTTCTGCTTCTTTTATATCTTTTATTTATTATCTTTATTCAGATTCAATTCTTTCTCGAGACTCTGTGTCAGAAGCAGATGCTCGGTATCCGCATCGGATAACTGTCTCTTCTGTGGAGACGGTTTTCTCTTAACTGCTGCCTTCTTTGGATTTGGCTGCTGTCTGTCCACAGTCTTTCTTGGTCTTGCCTGCTTACGTTCCTGTCCTGCCTGCTGCTTCTTGGCATGTCTGACCGGCTCCTGCGAAGCTTGCTTTGGAGTCTCTTTCTTTATCTGCTTCTTCGCAGCATCTTTCTGTGCATGCTGCTGTGTCTTCTTACGCAGTTCCTTTGCATCGATCACTTCTGTCTCAGAAGGATATTCTTCACGCTTGTTGATCTGCTGTACTGTCTTCTCCGGAACAGTTACTCCCACTTTCGGAACTGCTTTTACATAGTAATAATACTCATCATCTTCAAACTGCAGAGATTCACATTTGCTGTAATCTACTGCAAAGAATATAATTTCCAGAATCAGTCCGATTACTACCGCTACAACTGCCCCTGCGAACAGTGTTGTTGTAGAAGTCTTTACACCCAGTACAGAGCCGCCTGCTGCTGCCACGATCAGATACGCCAATGCCCCGGCCACGCTTGCGGCTTTCCACGCATGCGCCATCGCTGCACGACGAATGGTATATACCAGTATGATACAGATTATGCCGGCGATCACCATCAGCCACATTTCTTTGCTGGAAACTGCCTGTTTGGCAAATTTGATCATATCATTTACAAAGCTGCTGCTCTTTGCAGCCTGAATTGCCGCTGCTGACTTTTTCACCTGGTGAATCATATAATACGCAATCGTTCCAAGTGCTGCCGGCACTGCATATGCCGGTGTGCCAAGCAGGCCTAATGCCACCAATGCTGCTGCCGGCACCTTCGCAATATATGCTGTCACTATTACTAATACCACGATTGCTGTCTTTGGTGCGAATCGAAGATAGAATACATACATGATCACAAACAGAAGTGCTGTAACGATCAGCATGCCCAGAGATACACTATAGACATGTGCCATCGTCAGTACCGCTCCTGCTACCAGTGTGAAGATCGGCGGAAGAAAAGCGCATATCACAGCCAGCCCCAATGCAACTACCGGATTCGCCAGCATATGCATATAACCTATCTCCCGATTAATCATAAAGAACGCCATAAACGCCAGTACAAAGCGTACCGCCTTATCTATGTATGTCGAATACTGTGCATAGACATTCTGTAATTTCCCTTTCAGTTCTAATACGCTTTCCATAACTATCTGTTCTCCTTCTTCATATCTTTCTTCTTGTATAAATTGAGAAGTCTGGCAAGATCATGATTATATAACTTCACTCTCGCCCTTGCCTCTTTGTGTCGGTTATTGCAGGTAACATGCGTATATACTGCATATGCAATTACAATTGCCAGGTACGCTGCTACAATCGCAATTGCCATAACAACAATCATCCCAATAGACATCTTTTCCATCAACATATCAAACACGCTGATTCCCAGAAGTACAATCAGACATACATAGCCTATCGTTACCCACAAAATAGTCGCCAGCGTATGCAGACTGGTATAGTCTTTTCTATAGTAAGCACTAACCTTCAGATCCTCTCTCCCCTGTTGTTCCTCATAGAGAGCCATTCTTGTCATCAGCTTGACTTTTCTCTCATTTAACATTCTGCACCTCGTTATCTCTACACTTAGTTATTATTATTTCTAAACATCATTATTTAGTATAACAAATATCATGTACCTTGTCCAATGCTTACCGTCAGAAAATGCACTTTCTCAGCGCCAGCAAGTCTTACCGTCTTCGCTGCCACATCAATCGTGCTTCCTGTCGTGTAAATGTCATCGATCAACAACACATTGACTCCCTGCAGTTTCCGACCATTCCAGGCAAATGCGTGCTGCAGGTTTTTCCGCCGTCCCCGCGCATCCATGACTTTCTGTGGAATTGTATTTTTATTTCGAATAAGGCTTTCTGTATCTACCGGAATGTCCATAAGTCTGCCAATCTCTTTTGCTATTATTTCCGCCTGATTATATCCTCTTTTCCGTCTTCTGCTTTTACTGAGTGGTATTGGAATAATGATCGCGATCTGCCATTTACGTATTGTTCTGCCATATGCACGTACCATCTCATGGGCAAATACACGACCATATATCCGTCGATTATGATATTTGAATTGATAAATTGCCGGACGCACCATAGACGCATGCTGCCAGACCGCCCTGCCGCTCTCATAATAATGCGAGTGCCTGCTGCAATCATAACAGTATTCATCTTCTTCACGCCGAATTGGCTTACCGCAGCGCATACAATATGGCTCCCTCACATAAGGAAGCTTTGCTCTGCACGCACCACAGATTCCTGTCTCCGATACCTTACCGCAAAACGGACAGGTATTAGGAAACAGGAATGCCATGATTTTATCTGTAAAGACTGTGATATTAGAAATAGTTTTAGAAATAAATGCTCGTATTCTCATAGGCAGAACTCCCTGATCTGCTCTGCCAGACTCGAATTACGGTTCAGCTCGTTATTATTCTGGATCATGTCTGCAAAGACCTGTTCACTGCCTACCAGTGTCACACATTTTCTTGCTCTGGTTACTGCTGTATAGATCAGATTGCGGTTGTATAACTGCCTCGGTCCCTGAAGCAGCGGAATTACTACCGCCGGATACTCACTCCCCTGAGACTTGTGAATGGTGATCGCATAAGCCAGTTCCAGTTCATCCAACGACTGGAAGGAATAGCTTACCTGTCTGTGTTCATCAAACTCTACCGTCATAGTCTCTGCATATGTATTAATCTCCCGGATAATGCCCATGTCACCATTGAACACACCCAGACCTTTATCCACTGTCATACCGTATTTGGTACACACTTCCCACTCAATCTGGTAATTATTACGGATCTGCATGACCTTATCGCCCTCGCGGAACTTCTTATCACCATATTCCTTTTCCGCTTTAGACGGTGATGGCGGATTCAGATATTCCTGCAGAATACCATTTAACCTTTCTACCCCGAGCAGACCTTTCCGCATGGGTGTCAACACCTGAATATCATATGGCTCTGCATTTACATATTTTGGCAATTTCTTCTGGATCAACGTCAGTACCACACTGATGATCGTATTGGCATCCTGCCTCTTCAGAAAGAAAAAGTCACGACTCTTATTGTCCAGAATCACTGGTTCTCCGCGATTGATCTTGTGAGCATTTACCACGATATCACTCTCGCCTGCCTGACGGAAAATACGTGTCAGTTTCACTACTGGGAAACATTTGGACGCAATGATATCCTTCAGCACACTTCCCGGTCCCACAGATGGAAGCTGATTCCGATCTCCCACCAGGATGAGTCTCGTCCCCACGCACACGGCTGACAAGAGCGCATGCATCAGCGGAAGATCCACCATTGACATCTCATCTACAATGATCACATCTGTTTCCAGTGGGTTATCCCTGTTCCGACTGAAGCCGTTTTTCTGTTCTTCATCCTCCGGATTACCGCTGACTTCCAGCAGACGGTGTACCGTCTGTGCTTCATATCCGGTTGTCTCCGTCATACGCTTTGCTGCTCTTCCGGTCGGTGCTGCCAGCAGAATGTCCGCTCCGTCACTTTCAAAATAATGGATCATGGCATTGATTGTCGTCGTCTTACCGGTTCCCGGTCCTCCGGTCAGCACAAGTACTCCATGACGTACCGCCTCAACAACCGCTTCCCGCTGTTTCTCATCCAGCGGCAGATCCATATTTTCCTCAATCTGTGCCAGTCGGTGCAATACTCCTGTCTCACTCACATCATAGGTTACATTTAGATCATGGAGCATCTTCGCTGTATTCATTTCCATATAATAATAATTTGATGGATATACTCGCTTCACGCCGTCTGCTTCTTTCAGGATCACCTTGCGTTCCATAGACAGATCCATCAGATATTTTTCAATATGCTCCAGATCCACTTCCAACAACTGTCCTGCCCTGCGTGCCAATAGTTCCTCATCCAGGAAAACATGTCCTGCATTCACTCCCTGAAGCAATGTATAAAATATTCCACTGCGGATCCGGTAATCGGAATCCGTATGAATACCGATTCTCTTCGCTATCTCATCCGCAGTTCGGAATCCCACACCACTGATATGATCCGCCATCTGGTAAGGATTCTCTTCCAGCACACGGTAAATCCCATTGCCATAATACTGATAAATCTTTGCTGCCAGCGTCGTAGAAATGCCATATTTCTGCAAATAGATCATTGCCTGACGCACATCCTTCTTCTCTTCTACCTGTTCTGCAATCTCTCTTGCTTTGCGCTCACTGATGCCTTTGACCTCTGCCAGCCGCTCCGGTTCTTCCTCTATAATTCGGAATGTATCTTCTTTAAACTTTCGCACAATCCGCCCTGCCAGTGCAGCGCCAACTCCGCGGATTGCCCCTGAGCCCAGATATCTCTCGATCGACATCAGATCTTCCGGTTCGCAGACCTCTGATTCAGACACGGAAAGCTGCAGTCCGTACAGGCTGTGATTCACATATTCGCCCGTCAGCTTCAGCAGCTCACCTTCTTCAATATAGAGAAATGTCCCCACACAGGTCAGATCTCCATCTTCGTTATTCAGATTAAATACCGTATATCCATTATCCTCATTCCGATATACGATGTGTTCTACATATCCTTTGATTTCTTCCATATAACCGCTTTTCTCTGCTTTTATCCTTCATTCCGTCCGCTCATAAATTCCACATACTGCCCGGTACCGATGGCTACAACCGTCATAGGATTCTCTGCAGTCATAGTATTGATTCCGGTTCGTTCTTCAATCAGTTCTTCCAGTCCTCGCAGCATTGCCCCACCTCCAGTCAGCACGATTCCACGATCCAGAATATCTGCTGAAAGTTCCGGTGGTGTACGTTCAAGCACACTGATAACAGCGTCTACAATCTGCCCAACCGGCTCCTTCAATGCCTGCTCGGTCTCCGCAGATGTTACCGTCACCGTCTTCGGAAGCCCGGTCATAAGATTCCGTCCTGTCACTTCCATAGACTCTTCCTCTACCAGCGGATATGTTGATCCGATCTTGATCTTAATATCTTCTGCTGTACGCTCCCCGATCAGCAGATTATGCTTCTTCCGCACGTAGCGCACGATCGCATCATCAAAGTTATCTCCGGCAATCTTAATAGAAGTATTAACCACAGTTCCACCCAGCGAGATAACCGCTACATCCGCCGTACCGCCTCCGATATCTACGATCATATTGCCGCATGGTCTGGAAATATCGATTCCAGCACCGATTGCAGCTGCCACCGGTTCTTCGATCAGCCTGACTTCACGAGCTCCTGCTGCATAGGTTGCCTCTTCAACTGCCTTACGTTCTACTTCTGTCACTCCACTCGGCACACATATACTGATTCTCGGCTTGCTGAAAGCTCTCCTGCCCATTGCTTTCTGCACAAAATATTTGATCATCTTCTCTGTCACTGTATAATCAGAAATCACGCCCTGACGCAGCGGACGCACTGCCACAATATTCCCCGGCGTCCTGCCAAGCATCAGTCTGGCTTCTTCTCCGATTGCTTTGATGCTGTTGGTATCCCGGTCATATGCTACTACGGAAGGCTCTTTTAATATTACGCCCTTCCCTTTCACATACACCAGAACGCTTGCGGTCCCCAAATCAATTCCGATTTCAACTGCCATTCCTGTTCCCCTTTCATCATCCGGTTACTTCCTGAACCAGCCACTTCATTTATGCACAGAGGTATAATAAGTAACTCTACTTATTATACCTCTTTATCATTCGTTCTTATTCATGAAATCTGTCAACAATGACATTATAGTAAACTTTGTGTCTGTTGAAAAGTCTTTTTTTCAGGTTTATCCTTTCTTCAACATCATGTCGATGTATTTACCTGTATAGGACACCGGGTTCCGTGCAACTTCTTCCGGCGTTCCTTCTGCGATCACCGTACCTCCTTTTGCACCGCCTTCAGGCCCGATATCGATAATATAATCTGCTGTTTTGATCACATCCAGATTGTGCTCGATCACCACAACCGTATTACCATCGGATGCCAGCCTCTTCAGGATCTCGGTCAGCTTATGCACATCTGCAAAATGCAATCCCGTCGTCGGCTCATCCAGAATATAAATAGTCTTACCGGTGCTGCGTTTACTGAGCTCTGTAGCCAGCTTAATCCGCTGTGCCTCACCTCCGGACAATGTCGTCGATGGCTGTCCAAGACGCAGATAGGAAAGTCCCACATCATACAGCGTCTCAATCTTTCTGCGGATGGATGGAACATTTTCAAAGAAAGTCAATGCTTCTTCTACCGTCATATTTAACACGTCATAAATGCTCTTGCCTTTATAATGTACTTCCAGTGTCTCGCGGTTATAGCGCTTGCCACCGCACACTTCACACGGAACATACACATCCGGCAGAAAATGCATCTCAATCTTCAGAATACCGTCACCGGAACATGCTTCACATCGTCCGCCCTTTACATTGAAGCTAAAACGCCCTTTCTTATAGCCTCGTTCCTTGGCATCCTGTGTCGCTGCAAACAGGTCACGGATCTGATCAAACACACCCGTATAAGTTGCCGGATTGGATCTCGGTGTACGACCAATTGGTGACTGATCGATATTAATCACCTTGTCCAGCTGCTCCACACCTTCTATCTTTTTATGCTTTCCCGGAATCGTTCTGGCACGGTTCAGCTTCTTCGCCAGATATTTGTAAAGGATCTCATTGACCAGCGAACTCTTACCTGATCCTGACACACCGGTCACGCATGTCATGACTCCCAGTGGAATCTTCACATCAATATTCTTCAGGTTATTCTCCTGTGCGCCTACAATCTTCAGCCATCCTGTCGGTTTCCTGCGCTCCTCCGGAACAGGTATACGAATCCGACCACTTAGATATGCGCCTGTGATAGATTCCGGCACCTGCATGATCTCCTCTGCCGTTCCTTCTGCGATCACTTCACCACCATGTTCTCCGGCACCAGGTCCAATATCCACAATATGATCTGCCGCAAACATAGTATCCTCGTCATGTTCTACCACGATTACCGTATTGCCCAGATCCCGCAGGTGTTTCAGTGTTCCAAGCAATTTATCATTATCTCTCTGATGCAGTCCGATACTAGGCTCATCCAGAATATATGCCACACCTACCAGACCGGAGCCAATCTGTGTTGCCAGTCGGATTCGCTGTGCTTCTCCTCCGGACAACGTTCCGGTTGCACGCGACAGCGTCAGATAATCCAATCCTACATCTAGCAAGAACTGCAGTCTCGCACGTATTTCTCTCAGTATCTGGTCACCGATCATATGTTGCTGACTGGTCAGTTCCAGATTATCCAGGAATTTTGCCAGCTCCTCAATCGAAAATGATGTAATCTCTGCAATATTATGATTCCCAACCGTTACTGCAAGTGCTCCCGGCTTCAAACGCTGTCCTTTGCATGCACGGCAAGGTGTGATCCGCATAAATTCTTCATACTCTGCCTTGGATGCTTCAGAATAAGTCTCACGATATCTGCGTTCTACGTTCTTAATAATACCTTCAAACGCAATATCGTAGAACCCTTCTCCGCGCTGCCCAAAATAATGCACATTCACATTCTTACCATTTGTACCGTGAATCAGTATATTCTGAATCTCCTCCGGATATTCCTCAAACGGCGTATCCAGTGAAAAATGATATTCTTCCGCAAGCGCTTCCAGTATGGCTCTGGTAAAGCTGCCCTTCTTGCTGGCAGACTGCCATCCCATGACTGTGATTGCACCTTCATTGATACTCAGGCTCTTATCCGGAATGATCAGATCAGCATCAAATTCCATCTTATATCCAAGTCCGGAACACTCCGGGCAGGCTCCAAATGGATTATTAAATGAGAAACTTCTCGGTTCAATCTCTTCAATGCTGATACCACAATCCGGGCAGGAAAAGCTCTGGCTGAAATTCACCGGTTCTCCGCCAATCACATCGACTGTCATCAGTCCCTCTGCAAGATGCAGAACATTCTCCACTGAATCCGTCAATCTCTTTTCAATCCCCGGCTTTACCACCAGACGATCTACAACAATCTCTATATTATGCTTCAGATTCTTATCCAGCTGAATGTCTTCCGACAATTCATACATACTGCCATCAATCCGCACACGGACATATCCGCTCTTCTTTGCACGCTCCAGCAGCTTCACATGCGTACCTTTCCGTCCTCGTACCACCGGTGCCAACAGCTGAATTCTGGTTCCCTGCTCCATCTCCATGATCTGATCGACCATCTGATCAACCGTCTGCTTCTTAATCTCTTTGCCACATTTCGGACAATGTGGAATACCAATCCTCGCATATAATAACCGGAAATAATCATATATCTCTGTCACAGTACCTACTGTCGAACGAGGATTACGATTTGTAGACTTCTGGTCAATTGAAATTGCCGGCGAAAGTCCTTCGATGCTTTCCACATCCGGCTTCTCCATCTGTCCCAGGAACATTCTGGCATAAGATGACAACGACTCCATATATCTGCGCTGTCCTTCTGCATAAATGGTATCAAATGCCAGCGAAGACTTGCCGGATCCCGACAGTCCTGTCAGAACCACCAGCTCGTCTCTTGGAATATCCAGGCTGATATTCTTGAGATTATGCTCATTGGCTCCCCGTATACGAATATATTTTTTATTCTTATCCGACATAACATGCTCCTTTGTTACTAATTCAATGATTTATTTTTAGTTTATTCTATACTTATTCTATGTTTCATCCATGTCCAGTAGCTGTTTCTTCAGCTCTGTCATCTTATCACGCAGCTCTGCCGCTGCCTCGAAGTTCAATTCTGCTGCTGCTTTCCTCATCTGCCTGGTCACTTCCCCTACCAGCTTCTCCAGTTCTGCCTTGCTCATCGACTCCGGATCCTTTTCTATCCGCATCTCCGCAGATGCTGCCTTTCTAGAAATCGTAATCAGATCTCTGACTGCCTTATGAATAGACTGCGGTGTGATACCATGCTCTTCATTGTACTTCATCTGGATACTGCGTCGACGTTCGGTCTCATCCATTGCCTTTCGCATAGATCCGTGATCGTATCCGCATACATGATCACATGACCCTCAGAATTTCTTGCAGCACGTCCAATCGTCTGGACCAACGATGTCTCGGAACGCAGGAAGCCTTCTTTATCTGCATCCAGAATCACCACCAGTGAAATCTCCGGAATATCCAGTCCTTCTCGCAGAAGATTAATACCGACCAATACATCAAACACATCCAGACGCATATCTCTCACGATCTCCGAACGCTCCAAAGTATCAATATCTGAATGGAGATATTTGACACGGATACCAAGTTCCCGCATATAATCTGTCAGATCTTCTGCCATTCTCTTAGTCAGCGTTGTTACCAATATCTTATTCTTCTTATCTGTCTCTTTTTTAATCTCACCGACCAGATCATCGATCTGGCCTTCTACCGGCCGCACATCAATCTCCGGATCCAGAAGACCCGTCGGTCTGATTACCTGCTCTGTGCGCAGAAGTTCATGCTCTTCTTCGTATTTGCCAGGTGTAGCAGATACAAACAGAACCTGATTGATCTTACTCTCAAACTCTTCAAAACTGAGCGGACGGTTATCCAGTGCTGATGGCAGACGGAATCCATAATCCACCAGCGTCCGCTTCCTGGACTGGTCACCATGATACATACCACCAATCTGTGGCACCGTCATATGTGACTCATCAATCATCATAACGAAATCATCCGGAAAGTAATCAATCAATGTATGCGGTGGCTGCCCCGGTGCAAGTCCCGTCAAATGTCTCGAATAATTCTCAATGCCGGAACAGAAGCCTGTCTCCCTCATCATTTCAATATCAAAATTCGTACGCTCCGCTATTCTCTGTGCTTCTAACAGCTTATCCTCGCCCTTAAAATAACGTACCTGCTGCTCCAGCTCCGCTTCAATTGCTGTGGTAGCACGCTCCATATTCTCCTTGGACACGACATAATGAGAAGCTGGGAATATTGCAATGTGCTTCAGATCTCGCTTAATCTCTCCGGTTAGCACATCCACTTCCGTAATCCGGTCCACTTCATCTCCGAAGAACTCCACGCGAACCGCCAGTTCTCCTGATCCTGCCGGGAATATCTCTACCACATCTCCATGCACACGGAACGTACCACGATGAAAATCCATCTCGTTACGAGTATACTGAATATCAATCAGCTTACGTATCATCTCATCCCGATCCTTCTCCATGCCCGGGCGCAGAGAAATCACCATATCCTTATAGTCAATCGGCGAACCCAGGCCATAGATGCAGGAAACACTGGCTACAATAATGACATCCCGCCGCTCAGACAGTGCCGCTGTCGCCGAATGACGTAATTTGTCAATCTCATCATTGATCGCTGAATCCTTCGCAATATATGTGTCAGAGGATGGAACATAAGCCTCCGGCTGGTAGTAGTCATAATAGGAGACAAAATATTCCACTGCGTTATTCGGAAAGAACTCTTTGAACTCTCCGTATAACTGTGCAGCCAATGTCTTATTATGCGCAATGATCAGCGTTGGTTTATTCAATTCCTGAATGACATTCGCCATGGTAAATGTCTTACCGGATCCGGTGACGCCAAGCAATGTCTGGCACTGATTCCCCTCTTTAAAACCTGCCACGAGATCTGCGATGGCTTTCGGCTGATCCCCAGTTGGCTGATATTCAGATACTAATTCAAAATGATCCATATGATTTCTCCTGATCCGCTCTAAGCTAGCGGTGATATTTTAGAAATAGTAGTTGTGTTCTTAGTATGTTACTTGTCCAGTATATCATTCAGGATAAAAAAAGTACAGAACAAACCGAATGTTTGTTCTGTATTTTTTAACAATCTGTAATTTAATTAATAACACTTTAGAAATTTCAGCAAAAATTTCAGCAGATATTTTTATTTCAATCCACACTTCCGCAAGGGAAGTGACGATGAGTGAAGCAAAACATACGTTAGGACTTGCGATTTCAATCCACACTTCTGCAAGGAAAGTGACTCTAAGAGATTCGGCTTATAAATACTTCCATCAATTTCAATCCACACTTCCGCAAGGGAAGTGACTGAGCTCTCTGATACGATCAACAGTGCAGGGATAGAATTTCAATCCACACTTCCGCAAGGGAAGTGACAATGTTATGGGCACAGCAGATTATGTTAGGAAAATTTCAATCCACACTTCCGCGAGGGAAGTGACAACTTTACGCTCACGGCATCTGGATATGTAACCATATTTCAATCCACACTTCCGCGAGGGAAGTGACAGGTGGGACGTGGTATGCGACACAGCATCCGCATATTTCAATCCACACTTCCGCAAGGGAAGTGACGCTAACGTAACACTTACCGCAGGGAAGTGACGCTAACGTAACACTTACTAATAATAAAAAAATG
>NZ_QSDM01000028.1:0-27266 GCF_003464045.1 Dorea sp. AM58-8
TTACCTGATTAGGTGTTGTGTCTATATTTGATTTTCAAACCACCGAAAGATGGTTTATTTGCTATGCCCTTTATTTCTTAGTTGTCTTCTACTTATTTGTTTCAAACTTGTTTCCTCCATTCAGATAACGTTCGTATTTGGAATCGATAGCGGCTAATTCCTGCAGGTTGTCAATTTCTATGATGTCATTCTCATGCATTGTCTGGATACCAAGCTGGTAATCATTCGGATGACAAAACAGTGCGACATCATCCCAGTATATTTGAGTGTTCTTTTTTTCTTCAAATTCCAGTTCCAGATGTTTTTTTAGTTTGCGCCCGTCCTCTTTATTCCATCGGGAAATGCTGTATAATTGCCAGCCATGTGATCCACCGGTTCGGCTACAGGAAGTAACAATATTATCGGATAAAGTGAGCAACCATTCATCGGTTGGGGTATCTGTCCAAATACAGTTATATCCTGATCTTTCGAATTTCGGATGTAAGATCTGTGGATTATATATGATCTGATCACCATCTAATATGATGACATCCTCCAGATGCTCGCGGGCAACATACAAGGATGAAATATTATTGCAGGTATCATAATAAGGATTTTCTAAGATTTTTACTCCAGGATATTGTTCTTCCAGTATATAAAACTGTTCTTTTAAATATCCAACAACGATATATATTTCATAGATTCCGTTTTGGTGCAATCCTTCTATAACAGTGTCAATCATACGTGTTCCGTTTACAGATACCAGTGGCTTAGGTGTGGTTAAAGTTACTGGCTGCATTCGTTTGCCGAGTCCGGCAGCCATAATGATGGATCTTTTTACTTTATACATGGTGTATTCTCCTTATAATAAATTTCTATCGATGCATTCTTTTTTTGCCAGTCGTGAATATTCTTTGGCGTAGCGATATTGCTTTAATGAATACTCGCCAAAATCAACACCAAGATTACGTTTGTATTCACACCAGTTACTCCAAAGAAGACCGGCTACCGCAACATAGCAGTATATTTTAATACGAGTCGTATCCGGGCAGTTCCCATTAAAGTAAATATCAATTAACTGATCAATCTGTTCCCTGGTATAGAATGCGTAGATACTGAACATTGCTATATCGACATGTGGATCCTGCATTCCGGCATATTCCCAATCTATCAGACGAATGTCTTCATTCCCGGATGAATCTGTGCAGAATAAAAAGTTATCAGGTACAGCATCGATATGTGTCAATACTTCATCAGCAGCGTATTTGTCAATGTAGTTTTTGAGTGCAAATACTTCTGCCTTTGTTTTCTGATAGTCTCTATAAACAGAAGCTTTTCCTTCCCATAGTGTTTCGTAGAAATCTATTTGTCCGAATAAATCAAAACGATGGTTTACTTTTAATTTTAAATCATGGAAAGATCGCAGCTTTTTCATACATTTGGTTATATCTTCAGTTGATAATGGATCACAAACACGGGCATTATCTAAAAAACGTGTGAGTTTATATCCATTTTCAGGATTGATATATTCAATATCATCGCAGATATGTTTATCTTGAATTGTTTGATAAACGGCTGCTTCATTTCTTCGGTTGATCAACTGATCGGTTCCTTCGCCAGGAATACGCATGATATGTTTGATCCCCTGATAGTCAAAGAGGAAAGATCGATTGGTCATTCCTTTTTTCAAGACTGTAATGTTACAGATGTCTTCCTGGTTTCCGTTAAGAGCATCTGCAGCTATCTGCAAGATGTCCGATTGTAAATGATTAGAATGCTCATCAAGTTCTCGTAATTGTTCGTAAGTATTTATTTCAACTGTATTTGAGCCAGATGCGATTCTGGCTGGAATTATCATACGGTTGTGATCGTATAATGCCTCTTCCCAAAAGCAACCATCATATCGGGCGTCATCATCTAAAGACGATAATCTCTGCTGAATATATGAAGAATCATTTTCAGAAAGATATGAAATACCGATCATCGCATTGCCGACAGCTGTTTTAGAAATAGCGGTTAGTTCCATTTTTCGATTAACACGTACAGAACTTTCGTTAGTTTGTGTATCACTCACCATATACCATGAATACAGCTCGTGTGTGTGAAATGGATTATCTTTGCACCAGATATCACAAGGAATGATATAGGAATTCTTCAAATATTCTGATGCAAGATTGAGAGAATGCAGATTGTTTTTTGAAGCATAGTCTGCATTTACAATCAATGTAACATCATATTCATCAATCAGGTATTCATACTGTTCTTTCATGAATCCTACTACAATGTAGATATTATGAATATTGGCTTCGTGCAGTTGCCTGATAATACGTTCGATTAAAGCTTCGCCGTGTATTTCCAGCAATCCTTTTGGCGTTTCCGTGTTAATTGGAACCATTCTCATTCCAAAACCCGCAGCGAGTATAATGGCATTCTGTGGAACAGAATGCTTATATAATGCGATTGCTTTATCCGTAGGCTGCATGGAAGAAGTGAGATAGCCATCAGATGTAAGCTTCTTGATGGAACGATTCACAATACCAAGAGAATGACCGGAGCAATCGGCTAATGAACGTTGTGTTGGATTTGTTGTAGTAAAAATTGCGTTCAAAATATCATATTCTTGAATGTTCATGTACTTAACACCTCCAAATTATATGAACATATACATATATTATAGTTTGAAGTAGTAAATGTCAAGTAGAAAGTAAAAGCGGATGGTAGAATGGAAACTTCTGAATGGCTAGACATTGAGTGATATTATGCGAACTTTACTAATGATATTAAATATGATATACTAAAAAACAAATTAAGTTAAAACAAAAATAGGAAATAATATGAAAAATAAAAAAATATATTTAGAATTTATACGTATAGTTGCGTGCTTTTTTGTAATCGTAAATCATACAGTTTCATATGTCTTTTGGGATTATGTACCCGGAGGGAAAACCTGGTGTGTAAGTGTTTTCTCATTTTTTTTGTGTAAATTTTCGGTGCCGGTATTTCTGATGATATCAGGCATTGTGTTATTGGGCAAAGAAGATTCATATGGAAAACTGTTTAAACGTATAAAGAAAATAGTCATTATTATAATAATGTCATCGATGTTATATTAATGAATGTATTAGATTACATACGAAATTCGGATTTTTGACATTTGTACAAAGAATGATAGAAAGACCTTTTAGCAATTGCTTGTGGTACTTATATATGTATTTAGGAATTTTGTTGATATTACCAGTATTACAAAAAATGACAAAGCATATGACAAAGAGAGATTATGAATATATATTGATAAGTGGTTTCTTTATATTAAGTGTATGCCCGGTTATTGCACATTGCATGGGGAAAAATGGAGTGAGCTCATTGGTGACAGGGTCAATGTTGGGTGTATATGTGTTAATGGTAATTTTAGGATATTATTTAGAAAAATATATTTGTGTAAAAGAAACGATGATAAAATGGTTATTGCTGATTGTTATCGGTGAAACATGCGTTAATGTGGCTTTAAGTTATCATGAATGGAGAGTCTTAATTGATAATAACAAATTGACATCACCAAATGATTATTTATTTTATAGTAATCAGGAATATATTAATGTGCTTATATTATCGATATGCGTGTTTCTTTTGTTGAAAAGTATATGGATAAAATATGAATACAAGTTTAGTGCAAATGTAAAAAAGATAGTGAGTTATATTGGTGGACTCACGCTTGGAATATATGTAATGGGAGATTTTTGGATAGAAATGTTTTTGCCGCTGTATTATAGAGGTTGTGCCAGATTACATCCTATGATTTGTGTTGTGATACTTCAGGCTTTTGTTTTTATAGTCGGAATGATAGTAACGATGATTTTAAAAAGGATATGTAAAAAATGATATGAAAGTAAGGTGATTTATTATGTTACAAAATATAAAAAGAAATACAGAATATCAACCAGAAATATTGAAACGATTGCATAAGCTTCAATTGGAGATGTTGTGTGATTTGGATTCTATATGTAAAAAATATGATTTGAAATATTTTGCTGTATTTGGTACTGCGTTAGGAGCTGTTCGACATGGCGGATTTATTCCTTGGGATGATGATATTGATGTTGGAATGCTTAGGGAGGATTATGATACTTTTATTCGAGTTGTGGAAAAAGAAATGGGAGATAAATATCAGATTATGACTCCAGAAGTTGATAAAAACTATGCTTGTTGTGTGACGAAATTTCAGCGTAAGGGAACAAGGTTTGTTTCATATTTGAGTGATAAATTGGATTGTGATCAATGTATATTTATAGATATTTTCCCATTTGATTGCATAGCACCAACGTCTCATAAAGCTAAAAATCAACAATTGATAACTTTATTTTTGGATCGACTAATATATTTATGCGGATCTGCACATCCAATTATTCCATATGAAGGAATGAAGCATCACATATATGCGGTAATTTGTTGGTGTATTCATTATGTGTTAAAGATTTTTCATTTTTCTCCTAGAGTAATATATAGAATGTTTGTAAAAGAGTGTACAAAGTATAATCATATGAAGTTGAAAAACTATACTTCTTTTGGTGATGGTGCTTCGTTAAAATATCATGCAAAATATAATGAGATTTTTCCGATAAAAGAAATGAAGTATGAAGATATTTCTATACAAATGATGAATAATATAGATGTACATTTAAAAAGGACATATGGAGACTATATGCAATTGCCGCCTAAGGAACAAAGAATAAATCATGCACCATATATTATTGATTTTGGAGAGATACAAGATTAAGAAAGGTTTACAGTAAATAATGTTAAGAGTACTTCAAGTTATCGGAAAAATGGATCGGGCTGGTGCTGAGACAATGTTGATGAATATATATCGACATGTTGATCGATCAAAGGTGCAGTTCGATTTTATGGTATTTACAGACGAAGAAGGAGATTATGATCAGGAAATAAAATCTCTGGGTGGAAAGATTTATCATATGCCTGCATTTAAAGGTTATAATTACTTTAATCTTAAGAAAAGATTTAAACTTTTTTTTAGTAAACATTCGTATGAAATTGTGCATGGACATATTGGTAGTTTGGCGCCTGCATATCTTAAAGTTGCAAAAGAAGAAGGTGCATATACTGTGGCACATAGTCATGCAACGAATTCGACGCGTTTGCTTGAGAGAATTATTTTTGAAATATTTGCTCACAAAGTTCGATATATAGGTAATTATTTTTTTGCGTGTTCTAAACAAGCAGGAGTAGATCGTTTTGGGAAAGAGGTTGTATCTTCAAATAGATTTCAGGTAATTAACAATGCTATTGATTGTGAAAAATATCGATATGATAAAGAAAAACATGAACAATTAAAAAAACAATTCGGTTTTGAGGAAAGAACTATTTTAGGACATGTAGGGAGGTTTTCGCCGGAAAAAAATCATAGATTTATTATTGAAGTGTTAAAAAAAATGTGTGATGTCGATGATAAGATATTGTTGGTTTTGGTTGGCAGAGGACCTGAGGAAGAGATGGTTAAGCAACTGGTTTATCAGAATAATCTGGAAAAGTATGTGAAGTTTTTGGGAGTAAGGGATGATGTTCCTGATTTAATGAATATGTTTGATGCGTTTATTTTTCCATCGACATATGAAGGTTTGGGAATAGTTGGGATTGAAGCACAAGCGGCGGGGTTGCCGTGTTTCTTTTCGGATGCGATACCGGAAGAAGCAATTATCACACCAGATGTAACTTGTATTCCGTTGTCAAAATCAAGTGATGAATGGGCAAGGATAATTGAGGGAAAAATACAAAAATATCAGAGAAAAGATAATTATAGCTATATCATGGATGCAAATTATGATATAAAGCAGGTGGCAAAAAATATAGAAGAATTTTATTTAGAAAAAAGAAAGGAAATGCATGTTTAGTAGTGAAGCCTCATGCAAATATATATAATGATGAAAAAAAGAATGACAGTTTTTACTCCAACATATAATCGTGCATATATTTTGCCAAAATTATATGATAGTTTGTGCCAACAAACGGTTAAAAGTTTTGAATGGTTGATTGTGGATGATGGATCAGTTGATAATACACAAGAACTTGTAGAAAAATGGATTGAAGAAAAAAAGATTGAAATTCGTTATTTTAAACAAGCGAATGGTGGAAAGCAAAGAGCGCATAATTTGGGAGTTGAGAAAAGTAAAGAAGAAATATTTGTTTGTGTGGATTCGGATGACTATGTTCTGCCTGAATTTGTAGAAAAACAATTGGAATATTTTGAAAGATACAATATGGATGCTTCAATTGCTGGAATTATTTCGTTGCAAGGACATCCAGATGGAACGCCAATGGGAACCTTTTTCCCAGCTGATTTGAAAATAACAAGATTAACAGATTTATATGGGAAATTAAAATTTAAGGGTGATGCCACGTTGGCATATTATACAAATATCTTACGAAAATATCCTTTTTGGGTTGCGGAAGGCGAAAAATTTATGGGAGAGGGATATGTCTATTATCAGATCGATCAGAAATATAAAATGGCAGTATTACCTGAAATATTAATGATTAAAGAGTATTTGAATGATGGATATACCAAAAATGTTCGTAAATTGGCAAAAAATAATCCTAAAAGTTATGCTGAATTAAAAAGACAAACAATAGAATATTCTGAAACATGGAAAGATAGATATTCACAAACAATACTTTATATGGTAGGCTGTAGGATGGCTCGACAAAAAGCAATAAGAAGGGCACCATATCGAGTGTTAGCAATATTAGCTTATTTTCCTGCTTGGATTGCATGGCTGCTCTTTTATAAAAATGCGTAAAGGATAAATAGAATGAAAAATATTAATAGTACTCCAACTGGAAAAGAAATTTTTGTGTGGAATATAGTGGGAAGTATGGCTAGTTCTTTGCTTTCAGTGGTAACATTAATGCTTGTTACACGGATGTTATCAGGGGAAAAAGCTGATATATTCAGTATTGCGTGGTCAATTTCGCAATTAATGGCAACTATAGGTACATTTCAAATACGAACTTATCAGGCTACTGATGTGACAGAAGTATTTAAGTTTGGACAATATTTATGGTTTAGAATGATATCTAATGTTGTAATGATGTTATGTAGTGCTGGGTATGTCATAGTTAAACATTATAGTGTGTATAAAGCTTCAATTGTATTGATTATTTGTTTGTTTCGTGCAGTGGATGGATTTGCAGATATTTATGAAGGATATTTTCAACAAAAAGAAAGACTTGATTTGGTTGGAAAAGCATGTACATATCGAATTGTAATAGGTGTTAGCGGATTTGCACTTAGCTTATTCCTTTGGCATGATTTGATGATTTCGTGTATAATATTATTGCTTGCTTACGTGGTTAGTTTTGTGATATTTAATATACGTTATTCAGTTACAGTGAAATGTTTTAACGTAAAAGAGGCATGGAATAAAAATATAATCTGGATTTGGAAATTGATCAAAGAAGGCGCGCCTATTTTTATTAATGCATTTTTAATGATGGCTATTACAAATGCACCTAAAATGAAGATTGACTCAGCAATCGCAGCTGGGCAGTTGGGAAACGGAATTCAAACTATTTTCAGCGTTTTATTTATGCCTGCATCTGTTTTGACGCTAGCATATATTGTATTTCGTCCGTTGTTGACTAAAATGGCTATAGAATGGGCTTGTGGAAGAAAACAAGGATTTCTTAAAATTGTTAAAATAATTTTTTTGTGTTTAATTGTTATGGCTGTATTATTGATGCTGGGAAGTTTTCTGCTTGGAATTCCGGTGTTATCAATACTTTATGCTCTTGATTTGGAACGGTATCGTAATGAATTATTGATAATGGTTGCGGGCGGATGCTTTTGCACATTTTCTTATGTATTAGATAATGCATTGGTTGTAATTAGACGGCAGTATTTGCTTGTGTGTTCATATGTGATATCGTGGGTATATGTGAAGCTTGTTGTAGCTGAAATGGTAAATAGATGGGAGTTAATGGGGGCGGCTATGGCATATGCAACCAGTATGATCGTATTTTTTGCAGTTACATTAGTAATATTTATGATTTGCTTGAAAAAGGAAAAGAATAATGAATAAAAAATATTGTATATTTGCGGCTCAGTTTTTGCCACATATGGGTGGAATTGAAAATTATACGTATAATATTTCCAAAGAATTAATAAAAAGAGGAAACGAAGTCGCTATTGTTACTAACAATACTACTGGAAGTCCTTTGCGAGAAGAACTGGACGGAATTAAAGTGTTGAGATTTCCGTGCTATAATTTGATTAACGGGCGTTTCCCGGTTATGAAGTTGAATAAGGATTTTTGGAAAATACATCGCTATCTTAAAAACCATGATTATGATATCGTAGTGATTAACGCACGTTTTTACCTTCATTCTATATATGCAGCTTTATATGCAAAGAAGAAGCATATAAAGAGTATTTGTATAGAACATGGAACCAGCCATTTGTCGGTACATAATAAAGTATTGGATTTTGTTGGTGGGGTCTATGAACATTTTCATACTGGAATATTGAAAAAAATTTGTAAACATTATTATGGAGTATCAGAGGCGTGTCGTGAGTGGTCTGCACATTTTGGAATTCAATCGGAAGGTGTACTGTACAATGCGGTAGATTTGAATAAAATAGAACGTTTGAAAGAAAACTGTAACAGAGATTTTAGAAGGGAATTTTTAATAAAAGAAGATGATCAGGTTATAGTATTTACAGGAAGATTGTTAAAAGAGAAGGGGATATATGAACTAATTGAAGCAGTCGAACAATTTAATAAAACACATAAACCTGTGTATTTGATGATTGCTGGTGAAGGTGAAGAAAAAGAGTATGTTGAATCACATAAATCAGAATATATTATCCCGTTAGGGCGGTTACAATTTCAAGATGTAATTGCTTTATTAGAACAATCTGATATTTTTTGCTTGCCCTCTGTATCGGAGGGGCTGTCTACTTCTGCTTTGGAAGCAGCTGCATGTAAGTGTTATGTTATAACTACCGAACGGGGTGGTACAAAAGAACTTGTTATAGATGAGGATCATGGAATTGTAATGAGAGATAATTCTGTAAATAATATCTATAAAGCAATTGAAAAAGTAACATCCGATGAAGAGTTAAGAAAAAAAGGACAAGATTTGTGTTACAATAGATTGAAAAATAAGTTCACATGGGAACATACAACAGATAATTTAGAGAGGATTATTAAAAAGTAATTATGAAAAAGTTGATTATTATTCCTGCATATAATGAAGAAAGTAATATAGAAAAAACAGTTACAGCTATACAGGAAAATGCACAAGGTTTTGATTATGTGATTATAAATGATTGTTCGACAGATCATACACGTCAGATATGTGAAGATAAAGGATATAATATAGTAAATTTGCCTATCAATTTAGGAATAGGCGGAGCCGTTCAAACTGGGTACAAGTATGCATTGAGACATGACTATGATGTGGCTGTACAGGTTGACGGTGACGGACAGCATGATCCAGAATTTCTTGGTGTTATGGCAGAACATTTATTTAATAATGATTTGGACATGGTAATAGGATCAAGATTTATTGAAAAAGAAGGATTTCAGTCATCGCAATTGAGGAGAGTTGGAATTGTATTTTTTTCAAAATTGATTACAATTCTTACCGGTACAAAAATTACAGATCCAACATCAGGACTTCGTATGATTGGACGTAACGTGATGGCATTATTTGCTACTGATTATCCAAGAGATTATCCAGAGCCGGAAAGTGTAGTGGCAGTGTTGAGAAGAAAAATGAAGGTGGAAGAGATACCTGTTATTATGAAAGAAAGAACAGGAGGAGTCTCTTCTATTTCTATGAAAAAATCAGTATATTATATGATTAAAGTGACTCTCGCAATTTTAATTGAACGTATAAGAAAGTATTAAAAGGTGGACAAGATGAATATAAGAATTCAAATTATAATAGGAATAGCGGTTATATTAGCACTGTGTGTGATAATCAATATGATTAGAAACAAAAGATTAGAATTAAGATATGCATTGGCTTGGTTGATTGTTGGGGGAGGCATTTTTATTTTAGATTGTTTTCCGCAATTGATTACATGGATGGCGAGAAAGCTTGGAATAGCGAGTCCGATTAATATGCTGTTTTTCCTAGGGTTTTGTTTTTCGCTGATGATTATATTTGTTTTGACAGTTGCGGTGTCGAGGGCATCTATCAGAATTAAAGAATTAGCGCAGGAATTGGCATTGTATGAAAAGGGAAAAAAGTAAAGAAATTGTATTGAGAAAAGGATGAAGGAATGCTAAATAAATATATAGATAAAATAAAAAAAGGCTATAGTGGAAATAAATTATTTGTATTGATAATTGTTATATGGTGTATATTAGGCATTTCGATGTATTTTGCGTATAGATTTGAATGGAATGATAGTATTCATACGCCGCACAAAGTAGAAGTGGTAGGAGCAGAAGAATCGAAAGGTAAAATAGAAATAAAGCAAAATGATATTGTTGAACAGAAAATAGAAATTCAGACGAATGAAATAGATGGAATTTCGTTAAGATTAGGGAATACTGGAAATGAAGAGGCTCATGCACATGTTGAATTATACGATGAAATGGAACAACTTTTGAAATCGTGGGAATGGAATTCGAAGGAAGGATCTCAAGGAGAGTATTATAATTTTCTGTTAGATAAGAGTATAGCAGGAGTAAAAGGGAAAAAATATACGATTTTAATACGTGCAGATTTGGTTGGTAAAAGTGGATTGTTTATTCCGGCTGTAGAATATAAAAATAAAAATAATATTAAGTGTTCTGTTAACGGTACAGAGATACAGCAGACAGTTGTGGGATACAATTTGTTAAATGGAACACATGAAGGATTAAAATATTTTTATATTGCATTATTTCTTGGATTTTTTGGGTGCATGGCATTAGTTATATTATTGAATGTGAAGCGTGTGAATATAGAAAAATACTTTGTTTGTGCGGCATTGTTAATTGGAACGCTGTATATGTTTGTTTTGGCTCCATTTTCAGTGCCAGACGAACCAGCACATTTTGCTACAGCATATGCACAGAGCAGTATAATATTAGGCGAGAAAACATTAGATGAAAAGGGAAATGTTTTAATGAATAGTAGTTTGTGGCGACAGACTACAGATATAACAAAAGATAGCTACGTAAAAGAAGTGGATGGTATGCTTCATCCAGAAGAAGATAAACATATAATATCAACTCGAACGATGTTAAATGCAACGGTCGGATATATTCCACAAGTTATTGGATTGGTTGTAGCTAGATTTTTGAAGTTGTCAAGTATTCAAATTATTATGGCGGGCAGATTTATGGCACTCATTTTTTACTGCATATGTATGTATTGGGTGCTTAAGAATATTCCTGTATATAGAGAAATGTTTTGTGTGATTGGATTGTTTCCAATTACATTACAACAAGTGGTGTCCTATAGTTATGATTCAATATTAATAGATGCTTGTTTTGTGTTGAGTGCATTGCTAATATCAAAAATGGCTCTACCTTCAAAAATTAAAATTAGCGATATAATTATCATGGCATGTGCAATAGTAATTATTACATCATTGAAATTTATCTATTTACCAATTTTAGGATTAGCACTTTTGATTCCGGCAGAACGATTTGGTGGAAAGAAACAGAAAAAACTTATGGCTGGTAGTACTGTGCTTTTTAGCGTGGTGATTTTTTTGGGAACCAGAATGATGACTGTTTTGGATTCTTTGGGAACAGGTGAAAGTGCTGTAGATAGCTCAGTTGGAAAAATCTCCTTAATGTATTGTTTGAAGAATCCGTTGATAAGCATAGGGCTTCTTTGGCGTACCTTTGAACGTTCTACATCAGATTATTTGGGGCAGATGATATCAACGCCTTTAGGATGGTTGAATTTTAATATACCGAATATCATATTGATTACATTTATTATAATAGTGTTACTTTGTATATTAATTGAAGATAAACGGAAGGATTGCATAAAAAATAGTGTTAGATATATGAGTGGAGCGATTTTTGCGTTTGTATCGTTACTGGTAATGGTTTCTTTGCTCTTTAGTTGGACATCAATTGGAAGTAAAACAATACAGGGAATACAGGGAAGATATTTTCTGCCGGTATTACCAGTTGGAGGTCTTGCAATTTCGACAGGCCTTGTTAAGGTGAAAAAAAGTATATGTCCATATTTAATGATGATAGCAATATATCTTAATTGTTGGACATTATATTTTGTGACATTACAGGCAATTGCAAAATAGTAGCTTTAGAGTATTAGCAGAAGAATAAGGAGAATAAGGATGCTTAACAAATTTTTTGTGAGTGGCTATCGATTTCATGTTTATAATAAGCGTATATTGTTGATCAAGGGAGAATTTAGAAATAATGATAAGGGTAATGAAAAATTATTTGTTACGCTTGATGATGAAAAGCTTCAGGTGAAGATTGAAGAACATGAATTGCCCATTCCGGTTACGCAAAATGATAATTTGATAACAAAACAGTACTATCTTTGGATTAAACTTCCGGGAAATTGGAAAGAGATGAAAAAGTTACGTATTGTTCAGTGTGGTTTGGGTGAAAAGAAGATAATTAGAACGTTTTCAATCAGAACTATACAGAAATTGTATAGAAAAATTCCACATAATATTGATCAGATGCGAGTAATTGATCAGGGAATAAGAATCAAGGGATGGTATATTGATACAGGAGATACTAGGTTAGAGTTTGAAAAGCATAATAAACCGATAAAAGCAGAGGTTCATCAGGTTCGACGAGTAGATGTTGTGAATGCATTTCCAGAGTGTAAAAAAGAAAATGCTATAGGATTTGAAGCAATTCTGCCGTGTAATAAGACCGATGTTGTTAAAGTGAAAGTCATTTCTCTTGATCGTAATGACTTTTCAAAGGTATATATGGATGAGAATTCTATCTTTAATAAAATATCTCAAACAGGAGAATTGTTGAAAAAAACAAATAATACATTTCATCAATATGGAATTGCTAAGACGCTAGAAAAAGCACAAAGGAAGATATTGAAGAAAGATATTATTCCATATGAAGGTTGGCTGAAGCTTCGCACTCCGAAAAAGGGAGAATTGAACAGACAGAAGAATGAGAAGTTTTCATACATGCCGAAGGTGTCTATTGTTGTGCCTTTATATAAGACACAGAAAAAATATCTGGTTCAGTTAATTGAATCTGTTATGGCTCAGACATATGGCAATTGGGAATTGTGCCTGTCAGATGGAAGTGGAGCGGAGTCACCAATTGAAGGAGTATTAAAAACATATGAAAAGAAAGATTCGCGTATCAGAGTAGTTTATAATAAAAAACCACTGCAGATATCGGAGAATACAAATGCAGCGTTGGACATCGCTACTGGCGATTTTATTGCATTTTCAGATCATGATGATTTACTGACACCAGATGCATTATATGAGTGTGTGAAAGCAATCAATCAAAATCCGGAAGTTGAGATGATATATACTGATGAAGACAAGATCAGCATGAATGGAAGAGAGCATTTTGAACCGCATTTTAAGACAGATTTTAATATTGATATGCTGAGAAGTGTCAATTATATCTGTCATTTATGTGTGGTGAAAAGATCACTCTATGAGAATGTAGGAAAGCTTAATTCGGATTTTGATGGTGCGCAGGACTATGATTTTGTGCTTCGTTGTGTAGAACAGACAAAGAATATTGTACATATTCCTAAAATTCTGTATCATTGGAGAGCGCACAAAGACTCTACTGCTGAAAATCCAGAAAGTAAGAATTATGCGTTTGAAGCAGGAAAAAGAGCGATAGAAGCACACATTGAACGACTTGGAATTTCGGCTGAAGTGACCAGCAGAGCAGAAAAAGGGTTTTACCGGGTTAAATATGAGTTGCAGGATAAACCGTTAGTTTCAGTGATTATTCCAACTAAGGATCATATCGAAGATCTGGATAAATGTTTGCAGTCTCTGGAAAAAGTGAACACTTACGATAATATGGAGTATATTATTGTTGAAAATAACAGTGAAAAAGAAGAGACATTCGAATATTATGATCGAATCCAAAAGGAGATTCCAAAGGCTAAGGTTGTCTATTGGAAAGAGCAGGGATTTAATTATCCATCTATTAATAACATGGGAGTGGATAATTCGAAAGGAGAATACTTGCTGTTCCTGAATAATGATACAGAAATTGTGAATCCAGATTGTATCAGTGAGTTGCTCAGCCAGTGTCAGAGATCGGAAGTGGGTGCAGTAGGAGCCAGATTGTATTATGAAGATGGTACAATTCAGCATGCCGGAGTTATTATTGGAATGGGCGGTGTGGCAGGTCATGCGTTTGTGGGATTTGAACATGATGATCTTGGCTATTTTGCCCGTATTGTACTTGTACAGGATTACAGTGCGGTGACAGCGGCATGTATGATGGTGAAACGTAATGTCTTTGAGAAAGTAGGAAGATTTGATGAAGGGTATGCAGTTGCATTTAATGATGTCGATTTGTGCTTGAAAATACGGGAAGCAGGATATTTAATTGTTTATGATCCATATGCCGAATTAAATCATTATGAATCAAAATCAAGAGGATATGAAGATACAGAAGAAAAGGTGGCACGCTTCAATTCAGAAGTGGATCGATTCCAGAAGCGGTGGAAAGATGTATTGCAGAAGGGAGATCCATTTTACAGTCCTAATTTGACTCTGGATAAAAACGATTTCAGTTTGACAATTGATGTAAGATAGGAAAATATACAAGGAGGCGTTGGAGTGTCGACATATATACAAAATTTTAAAAAGTTTCAACCATTATTAAATGAATTGATAATGCGCGATATTAAGACGAAATATAGAAAATCTATACTGGGTGTTTTTTGGACGATTTTAAATCCATTATTTATGATGGTGGTATTGTCAGTAGTATTTTCTAATATGTTTAAATTTGATGTGGAATACTTTCCAGTGTATCTGCTCAGTGGTCAGTTGATTTTTAATTTTTTTAATGAAGCAACCACAAATGCTATGGGAGCAATTGTCGCGAATGGACCATTGATTAAAAAGATATATGTTCCTAAATATATGTTTGTACTGTCGCGTATTTTTTCTAGCTCAATTAATCTGTTGGCATCTTTTACAGCGATGATTTTTGTAATGCTTGCTATGCGGGTGGAACTTCATTATACAGTGCTCTTAGCGCCAATACCATTGATTTTTATTGTGTTCTTTTCTTTAGGCGTCGGGCTGATTCTATCAGCGATTACAGTTAAATTCCGAGATATTATGCATCTGTATTCGGTATTCGTTACAGCGTTGATGTATCTGACACCGGTTATTTACCCGATGTCAATTTTGCCAGAATGGTTGAAGAAGATTGTGTTATTGAATCCGATCACCAATATTCTGATGATGTTTAGAGATGTTATGCTGAATAATATGTTGCCAAGTATTGGCTCGATTTTGTTGGCAGCAGTTGAAACAGCAATGGTAATGGTAATTGGATTGTATGTATTCTACAAACGTCAGGATACATTTATCTTGGATATATAGGAGAAAAGAAGAATGGATAATACAGACATTATCAGTGTGGATCAGGTGTCTATGCGTTTTGCACTTGCATCTGAAAAAGTGGACAGTTTAAAAGAATATTTTATCAAAACACTGAAAAGCCAGATTTCTACCAATGAATTTTGGGCGTTGAAAGATGTGTCTTTTAGTATTAAGCGAGGAGATGCACTGGGACTGATCGGATTGAACGGTAGTGGTAAAAGTACGATGCTGAAGATTATTGCGGGTGTGCTGAAGCCGACCAAAGGTTCTGTGGCTGTACGTGGTGAGGTTGCACCGTTGATTGAACTTGGAGCTGGATTTGACTTTGATTTGACTGCAGGTGAAAATATTTTCCTTAATGGAGCTCTTATGGGTAGATCCCATGAGGAAATGGAAGCGCATTACGAAGAAATTATAGAATTTTCAGAATTACGTGATTTCATCGATGTTCCGGTTAAAAATTTCTCTTCTGGTATGGTTTCAAGACTGGCATTTGCGATTGCAACAATAGGTACACCGGATATTCTGATTTGTGATGAAGTTCTTTCAGTTGGAGATTTTCGTTTCCAGGAAAAATGTCAGAGAAGGATTCAGGAGATGTTGGACAAGGGAACTACATTGCTTTTTGTATCTCACAGTATTGATCAGGTCGAAGAATTATGCAATAAAGTTGTTTGGTTGGAAAAAGGTAATGTGCGAATGTTTGGCGATTGTAAAAAAATTGCTGAGATATACAGAACGTCATATTAGAATATAAGGAGCGCAGGAAATGAAGAAGAAATTAGGCTGGATTATTTTTGCGGTTGTTCTGATAGCCTTTACATGTGTGTATGCTATTGTGGATAAGAATAATGCCATATATGATAGAACAGTGGATACCAGTAAGTATGTTGCACTTGGACTGGAACAGGGTGAGACGGTATCTCAGAGTTTTACTTCGAAAGAGGATAAGCTAGATGGTATCAATATAAAAATGTCTGTATCAGGGCAGGCAAATGAAAAGAAAATTAGTTATCTTCTGAAAGATGAAGATGATAAAAAAGTAGCATCCGGAAGTGTATCATTAGAAAAGATCAAAGCAGGCAAATTTTTTACACTGAAGTTTGATGAACTTACAGGATGTAAAGGAAAGACATATACATTTGAACTGACGGCCGAACAGTGCGAAAAGGATGCACAGATAATCGTGTATGCGGTTCCAGGAGCGGATAAAGAAGTACCTCTTGAGGTAAAAGGAGAAAAAGCAGAAGGTGTGATGGTATTGCGAACTATAACACATCGATTTGATATAGAGACTTTTGTCGTTACAGCAATATTCATTCTTTATGTGATTTTATTTATCAGATGGTTGAGTAAAGTGTTTAAGTAATTATTGGGGGCTAAAGATACTTCCCGTTTCTGTTTTAGAAAACCGGGAATTGTTATATAATGAAAAAAAGAATGTACGCTGTATGGGAGGTGCATTATGCCGAAAGTGAGTGTATTATTATCTAATTATAATGGTGATAAGCATTTGGACGAATCTATTTCCAGTGTGTTAAGCCAAACTTATAAAGACTTTGAATTTATTATAGTTGATGATGCATCAACAGATTCATCGAGGAAAGTTATTGAAAATTATCATGATAAAAGAATAAAAAAATATTATGCAGAGAAAAACCGAAATATTGCGTATTCGTTAAATTTAGCGCTTTCAATGGCATCCGGAGAATATATTGCAAGGATTGACAGTGATGATGTTTGGGAGTTAAATAAATTGGAAATCCAAGTGCAGTACATGGAAAACCATTCTGAATGCGGGGCATGCTTTACGAAAGTTAATATTATTGATGAATATTCAAATATAGCAAATGATATGTATGATGAATATTTTCAGTTGTTTAACAGTGCGGAGAATAAATCACAGAGAGAATGGTTGCGCTTTTTCTTTTATCAAGGGAATTGTTTGTGTCATCCATCAGTAGTGATTCGAAGAAATGTTTTAGAACATGTGGGTGGATACTATCATTTGGCATATGTTCCGGCAGAGGACTATGAATTGTGGACAAGAATCGTGATGAAGTATCCGATTCATATATTGGAAGAAAAGCTCGTGCGATACAGATGGGAAGAAACGGTAAACAAAATTAGTGGGAAAACTGATGGGAGAATATACGCATTCCCTAATATAATGATGCTGACAAGAAAAAGAATTATGGAGAATATTGACAATGAAGATCTTGTCAGATATTTTAAAGAAGACTTCATAAATCCTGAATCAGAAAGTCAGGAAGAACTCGAGTGTGAGAAGGCTCATATACTACTTCGATGTTCAGGAGATAATGCAAATTTTCTTGGGTTGGAAAAGTATGAGGAACTTTTGGACAATGAAAAAATGTTAAAGGTATTGGAAGAAAAAATGGAATTTTCCCTGTCGGAATACTACAAAGAATATCGTACAAGAAATTTTGATTTATTAGGGGAACTGGAAAAAGCGAAGGGTGATATCAGGCATTTAAAAGCTGACGTGGAAGAAAAGCAAAAAGCAATAGAAAATAAACAGAGAGAAGTAGAGCAGTTACAATTTCTTGTCGATGAAGTGATGTCTTCGACATCGTGGAAAGTAACCAGTCCACTGAGGAGAGTTACGAGAACATTAAAAAGAAGAAAATAGTGTTGGATTGTATTCCCGTTTTTTTGTTGTGGAAAGCCGGGAGATATTTTATAATAAAATATATGTGCAGTGTGGAGGTGAAAAGTGATGCAGTATAATATCCCAATTGGAATTTCAGAATTTGAAAAAATCAGGAAAAATGACTATTACTATGTGGATAAGACAGATCTGATTCAGACGTTACTGAAGACAGAACCTGCAGAGATTACACTTTTTACAAGACCTCGCAGATTTGGAAAGACGCTTGTGATGAGTATGTTGGCATCTTTCTTTGACATTCGAAGAGAAAACAGAGATTTGTTTAAAGGCTTGAAGGTTGCAAAGGATCAGAAGTTGTGTCAAGGATGGATGAATCAATGGCCTGTGATTTTCCTGAGTTTTAAGGACGTAGGCGGAGAATGCTTCGAAGACGCGTATGGATTGTTGCAGTCTGTTATTTCGCAGCTGTATGTGGAACATACATACTTGGAAGAGAGTATGAAAATTGATGAATCCTATAAAGACATCTTTGGTAGATTGAAACGCAGACAGGGGAATAAAACAGATGTGCAGATCTCCCTTCGGGTATTGATGCGTATGATGCAGATATATTACGGAAAACAGGTGATTCTGCTTATTGATGAATATGATGTGCCGATGGCAAAAGCAGGAAATAAGGCGTATTACAATGAGATGCTGGACGTGATCGGCACTATGATGAGTCAGGCGCTGAAGGATAATACAGCACTTAAATTTTCTGTAATCACAGGATGTCTGCGTATTTCTAAAGAAAGTATTTTCACGGGTACTAATAATTTTATGGCAGATACAATTGCGGATGAAAGATTCAGTAATTATTTTGGATTTACCAATGAAGAGGTACAAAGGCTTCTGGAGGATACCGGAAATATTAAGTATCAGGGTCAGATTAAAAAGTGGTATGATGGATACTGTTTTGGAAAGACGGAGATTTACTGTCCGTGGGATGTGTTGTGTTATCTGAATAAACTGGCATTTGAATCAGAAAGTGAACCGGAGAATTTCTGGGAAAATACGAGTCATAATGATATTATTCGTACATTTTTGTCTTGCGAAGGCATGGATGTGACGGATTCTTTTGAGAGACTTCTTGCCGGTGAAACAATAGAAGTTGAAATCACAGATAATCTGACATATGAGAATTTGACGGATTCGGAAGAAAATCTGTGGAGCGTATTATATCTGACCGGATATCTGACCAAGGATAACAGACAGCCATTGCAGGGAAAGTCGAAGGTTTTTTTGAAAATCCCAAATGCAGAGATTATGGATATTTTCAGAAAAAGTGTAGTGCGCTGGTTTGATGAACGGATAGCAGTTCGGGACAGAAGCAGCTTGTTTAAAGCTTTGTGGAATGAAGATGTCAGTAGCTTATCAGAACTGATATCAGATCTTTTGTTTGAAACGATCAGTTATCATGATTACGCAGAAAGTTTCTATCATGCATTTTTAGCAGGATTATTTACAAATGCAGGATATATAGTAGAGTCTAATTATGAAAGTGGTCTGGGTAGACCGGATCTGGTAATAAAAAATAAGAAAAAACGCCAGGCAGTTATTATAGAAATTAAGATTGCTGATAGTATGCAGAGTTTGCAGAAGTCGGCAGAAAAGGCAATGGATCAGATAGACGATATGCGGTATGCAGATGGTATCTCTGCGCAGGGATATCAGAAGGTGATAAAATACGGAGCATCATTTTATCAAAAGAACTGTCTGATCAGCAAAAGTGAAGTATAAAGGTGACAATGAAAAAACCAGGTTATTATTCTTCTGGGGAGTTTGCTCGCATGGCGGGTGTAACGCTTCGGACAATACGATATTATGATAAACAGAATATATTAAAGCCATCTTTGGTAAGTGAGGCAGGAGCCAGGTTTTATACGGAAGAGGACTTTGCAAGGCTTCAGCAGATATTGCTTCTTAAGTACCTGGGATTCTCATTGGATGATATTCGAGAAATGACGATTGACGATGTGGATTATCATTTTCTTCTGAATTCACTGGGGATTCAGTTAAAGCTTGTGAAGGACAGGCTGGAACAGATGCAGCTGGTTGAGCAGGCAATTCAGGATACGATGGATGTGATCCAGACGGAACGGACGGTAGACTGGAGCAATATGTTGAATTTGATCCATCTAACCGGTATGGAGAAAAGTTTGAAGAACCAGTATCAGGATGCATCGAATATTTCGGCAAGAATTAATCTTCACAGTCTTTATTCGCAGAACACGCAGGGATGGTTTCCGTGGATCTATGAGCAGTTAGATCTGAAGTCTAATATGAAAGTGCTGGAACTTGGCTGCGGTGATGGTGAACTGTGGAAAGAAAATAAGGAGAAGCTGCCAAAACAGATAGAATTGCATCTGACAGATATTTCGGAAGGAATGCTCAGAGATGCCAGACGAGAAATCGGTGTGAGAGATAAACGGTTTTATTTTCAAACGGCGGATGCGTGTAAGATTCCGTATGAGGATGATATGTTCGATGTTGTGACGGCGAATCATGTGTTGTTTTACTGTGAAGATATCGGACGGGTTTGTGGTGAAATACGCCGGGTATTAAAACCGGGCGGGATATTTGTGTGTGGAGCTTATGGCAGCAGTCATATGAAAGAGGTAAGCCAGTTGGTGCAGAAGTTCGATGAGCATATCATATTATCTGCAGAGCATCTGTATGAAAGATTTGGCAAAGAGAATGGGCGTGATATTCTGGATCCTTACTTTGAGCAGATTGAATGGAGACAGTATGAAGATTATCTGGTTGTACCGGAACCGGAGCCGTTGATAGCATATGTGCTTTCTTGTCATGGTAATCAGGGACAGTATCTGCCGAACCGGTACAGCGAATTTCGCAATTATGTGCGGAAGAAGACGAAAGATGGATTTAAGATAACCAAAGATGCAGGAGTGTTTGTGTGTGAGATTAAAAAATAAATCTTAATATTTTCTAAAAAGACTTGAAGGTGACCTAAGGTCACCTTTTATAATGCAATCATAAGATGACAAAAGACTGGGATGTTTGTATCCCACGATCGAAGCATGTAATATGCAGGAGGTTCAAATGAAAGGAATTATTTTGGCAGGAGGATCTGGAACAAGACTTTATCCTCTGACGATGGTTACATCCAAACAGTTATTACCGATTTATGACAAACCGATGATCTATTATCCGATGTCTGTTCTGATGAATGCAGGTATCCGTGATATTTTAATTATTTCTACACCACAGGATACACCGAGATTCAAAGAACTGTTGGGAGACGGACATCAGTTTGGCGTGAAGCTGTCTTATGCAGTACAGCCAAGCCCGGATGGACTGGCTCAGGCATTCATCATTGGAGAGGAATTCATTGGTGATGATACCGTTGCGATGGTATTGGGAGATAATATTTTCGCAGGACACGGTATGAAGAAACGTCTGACAACAGCAGTGGAGAATGCAGAGTCGGGTAAGGGTGCTACCGTATTTGGATACTATGTAGATGATCCGGAGAGATTCGGTATCGTAGAGTTTGATCAGAATGGCAAGGCTGTTTCTATTGAAGAGAAGCCAGAGCATCCGAAGAGCAATTATTGTGTAACGGGGCTGTACTTCTATGATAATAAGGTCGTAGAGTATGCGAAGAACCTGAAGCCAAGTGCCAGAGGAGAGTTGGAGATTACCGACCTGAACCGTATTTATCTGGAGGAAGGCAATCTGAATGTAGAACTTCTCGGACAGGGATTCACATGGTTGGATACCGGTACACATGAGAGTCTGGTAGATGCTACAAACTTTGTGAAGACAGTAGAGACACATCAGCATCGTAAGATTGCGTGTCTGGAAGAGATTGGATATCTGAATGGCTGGATTTCCAAAGAGGAAGTGCTGAAGGTATATGAGGTACTGAAGAAGAATCAGTATGGTCAGTATTTGAAAGACGTATTAGATGGTAAATATCAGGAAAACCTGTACTAAACGAGTGATTGCCCAAAACCATTACTCACATGTAAAGCTGATGCGTCATGCTTGCATGTAAGCGGTCGCTTTAAATGTGAGCAAATAATAAAATAACAACAGAAGGAGAAGTATTATTATGACTATTATTGTAACCGGAGGAGCCGGATTTATTGGAAGTAACTTTATATTTCACATGTTGAATAAGTACCCGGATTACAGAATCGTATGCCTGGACTGCCTGACATACGCAGGTAATCTGTCTACACTGGAGCCTGTAATGGATAACCCGAATTTCCGTTTTGTAAAGGCAAGCATTACAGATCGTGAAGCTGTATACAAATTGTTTGAGGAAGAAAAGCCGGATATGGTAGTGAACTTCGCAGCAGAAAGTCACGTAGACCGTTCTATCGAGAATCCGGAAGTATTCCTGGATACCAATATCAAAGGTACAGCAGTGCTGATGGATGCCTGCAGAAAATACGGTATCAAGCGTTATCATCAGGTATCTACGGATGAAGTATACGGAGATCTGCCGTTAGACAGACCGGATTTGTTCTTTACAGAGGAGACACCAATCCACACCAGCAGCCCGTACAGCTCATCAAAGGCCGGTGCAGACCTTTTGGTACTTGCATATCATAGAACATATGGACTGCCTGTGACTATCAGCAGATGCTCAAATAACTACGGACCATATCATTTCCCGGAGAAACTGATTCCGCTGATGATTGCAAATGCACTGAATGACAAACCGCTTCCGGTATACGGAAAAGGTGAAAATGTCCGTGACTGGCTGTATGTAGAGGATCATTGTAAAGCAATCGATCTGATCATTCATAACGGACGTGTTGGCGAGGTATACAATATCGGTGGTCACAACGAAATGAAGAATATCGATATCGTAAAGATCATCTGCAAGGAGCTTGGTAAACCGGAAAGTCTGATCACATATGTAGAAGACCGTAAGGGACACGATATGCGTTATGCAATCGATCCTACCAAGATTCATAATGAACTTGGATGGCTGCCAGAGACCATGTTTAAAGATGGAATCAAGAAGACCATTCAGTGGTATCTGGACAACAAAGAGTGGTGGGAGACCATTATCTCAGGTGAATACCAGAATTATTATGAGAAAATGTATGCACACCGTCAGGAGGTTAAATAAATGAAGGTATTAGTAACAGGAGTAGGCGGACAGCTCGGACATGATGTGATGAACGAGTTGGCACAGCGTGGCTATGAGGGTGTAGGTTCAGACATCAAGGAAGAGTACAGCGGTATTCAGGACGGAACTCCGGTAACCACAATGCCGTATATTCCAATGGATATTACAGATGCTGCATCTGTAGAAAAGGTAATGCGCGAAGTGAATCCGGATGTTATGGTTCACTGTGCAGCATGGACAGCAGTAGATAATGCAGAGGATGAAGATAAACAGGCAATCGTACATGCGATTAATGCAGGCGGTACCGAAAATATTGCAAAGATGTGTAAAGAACTGAATTGCAAGATGGTATATATCAGTACGGATTATGTGTTTGATGGACAGGGCACAGAGCCATGGGAGCCAGATTGCAAGGATTACGCACCTCTGAATGTATATGGACAGACAAAGCTGGATGGAGAGCTTGCTGTATCCGGTAATCTGGACAAATATTTTATCGTACGTATCGCATGGGTATTTGGCAAGAATGGCAAGAACTTTATTAAGACGATGCTGAATGTCGGTAAGACACACGATAAGCTTACAGTTGTAAATGACCAGATTGGTACACCGACGTATACATTTGATCTTGCACGTCTTCTGGTAGATATGATAGAGACAGAAAAATATGGATATTATCATGCAACTAACGAAGGCGGCTATATCAGCTGGTATGATTTTACCAAGGAAATCTTCCGTCAGGCAGTTGCTATGGGACATGAAGAATATTCGGAAGACCGGTTGAGTGTTGCACCGGTAACAACAGAAGAATATGGCGTATCTAAGGCGGCAAGACCATTTAACAGCCGTCTGGATAAGAGTAAGCTTGTGGAAAATGGATTCAAACCATTGCCGACATGGCAGGACGCATTATCCAGATATCTGAAAGAAATCGAGTTTTAATTTTAATAAGTAAACAATAGAATCTGCCTGGTATAATCAACCGGGCAGATTTGGTGTATATAACTGGAGGAAGATAAAATGGGACAGATTAAAGTAGAGAAGAATGCAGGCGGTATTGAAGGACTGTGCGTAATCGAACCGGCAGTTCACGGAGATGCCAGAGGATATTTCATGGAGACTTATAATCAGAGAGATATGGAAGAAGAAGGACTGAATATGGTGTTTGTACAGGATAATCAGTCTAGTTCGACAAAGGGTGTGCTGAGAGGTCTTCATTTCCAGAAAGAATTTCCACAGGGCAAGCTTGTAAGAGTGGTGAAGGGGTCTGTGTTTGATGTGGCAGTAGACTTAAGAAGTGGAAGCGAGACTTATGGAAAATGGTTTGGTGTAGAGCTGACAGAAGAGAATAAGAAGCAGTTCTATATTCCAGAGGGATTTGCACATGGCTTCCTTGTGTTGAGTGATATTGCTGAGTTCTGTTATAAGTGTACAGACTTTTATCATCCGGGTGATGAAGGTGGACTTGCATGGAATGATCCGGAGATCGGTATTACATGGCCGGAGCTTCAGGGTGAATACAACGGAACTCCGTCAGCAGAAGGATATCATCTTGCAGACGGAACAGCATTGAATCTGAGTGACAAAGACCAGAAATGGGCAGTATTAAAGGATACGTTTAAGTTCTAAGGTGCAGAGAATGAAGAAAATAGATAGTACTTTTATCAGATTTGCAATGGTAGGAGTTGCAAATACTATATTTGGTACTGCAATTATGTTCCTGTTTTATAATGTGTTCCATCTGAGTTACTGGGTATCTTCTGCAAGCAATTATATTTTTGGAAGTATTTTGAGTTATTTCCTGAATAAGAATTTTACGTTTCAGAATAAAGAACGCTCATGGCAGGTGGTATTTCGGTTTGTGATTAATATCAGTATATGCTATGCTATAGCATATGGCATTGCAAAACCGCTGGTGCGCATGCTCCTGTCTGGACAGTCTGTCAAGATTCAGGATAATGGCGCGATGCTGGTAGGCATGGTACTGTTTGTAGTGATTAATTATCTGGGACAGAGACTTTTTGTGTTTAAGAAAGAAGCAGCAGGAGAGTAGTATGGATACGTATAAGATAGACTGGTTGAAAATTGTAAAAAGATTATCACCATATAACATAAAAAAAGGTCTGCTTTATATGAAGCATTTTGGACCAAAGGAGTTCTGGATTCGGTTGACGGAACGCTTTCAGGCAGACGATGTGGATTATGAAGAATGGTATAAGAACCACAAGCCGACAATGGAAGAATTACAAAGGCAGCGTGATACAGAATTTGAATACGAACCGTTGATCAGTATTCTGGTGCCTGTATACAATACGCCGGAAGAGTTTCTGAAGCAGATGATCCAGTCGGTGAGAAAGCAGACATACGACAATTGGGAACTGTGTATTGCTAATGCCAATCCTGCCAATGAAACAGTGGCAGAAATCTTACGCATCTCATCTACGAAAGATGAAAGAATTAAGGTAAAAGATGTTCCGGAAAATGAAGGAATTGCACAGAACACGAATGCCGCACTGGCGATTGCAACAGGAGATTATATCGGACTGTTGGATCATGATGATCTGCTGACACCGGATGCACTGTATGAAGTGGTAAAAATGATCAATGAAAATGACAGACCGCAGGTATTGTATTCGGATGAAGACAAGATAACCATGGATCTGTCGGAACATTTTCAGCCACATATGAAACCGGATTATAATAAAGATCTGCTCCGGTCCAATAATTATATTACTCATTTTTTTGTGGCAGAACGTATGCTGGTAGAAGAAGTTGGCGGAGAAGATGGCGAATATAATGGGGCACAGGATTATGATCTGATTCTTAAGTGTACGGAACGGGCAAAGGGAATTGCTCATATTCCAAGAATCTTGTATCACTGGCGAGTACACAAAGCATCAACAGCTGACAATCCGGCAAGCAAGATGTATGCATTTGATGCCGGAAAGAGAGCAATTGAAGATCATCTGAAACGGTGTGGTGAGATTGGTAAAGTGAGCCACGAGAAAGATCTGGGATTTTACCGGGTAAAATATCAGGTGCAGGGCAGTCCATTGATTTCAATCATTATCCCGAACAAGGATCAGGTGGAATCACTGGACAAATGTCTGCGGTCCATTGAAAAGTCTTCTTATAAGAATTATGAGATTATTATTGTAGAGAACAACAGTACAGAGGACGAAACCTTTGCATATTATAAGAAGATTGAGTCTGACAAGATCCGTATTGTATACTGGTCGGATGAATTTAATTATTCTGCAATTAATAATTTTGGCGTAAAACATGCCAGGGGTGACTATCTGCTTCTGCTGAATAACGATGTAGAAGTAATCACGACAGACTGGTTAGAAGAACTTACAGCCAATTGCCAGCGTAAAGATGTGGGGATAGTAGGCGCAAGGCTGTATTATCCGGATGATACGATCCAGCATGCCGGTATTGTGATTGGTATTGGAGGCGTGGCTGGAGCATTGTTTGTAGGAATGCCAAGGATGTTTACCGGATATCTCCACAAAGCATCCATCCAGCAGGATCTGAGCGCAGTGACTGCGGCGTGTATGATGGTGAAGCGATCTGTGTATGAGGAACTTGGTGGCTTGGAAGAAGAGTTGAAGGTTGCGTTTAATGATGTAGACTTCTGCCTGCGGGCAAGAGAAAAGGGATATCTTGTAGTGTATGATCCAAATGTGGAATTATACCATTTTGAATCGAAATCCAGAGGAACGGAAGATTCCAAAGAAAAGATACGCAGATTCCAGAATGAGATCGAATATATGCGGAGTCATTGGCTGGAACTTCTGAAGAAGGGCGATCCAATGTACAATCCGAATCTGACATTAACCAAATGGGATTACAGTCTTCGCAATAATCAAAAAGAATAATCAAAATGATAAAAGCCACAGTGTTTTTCTTAAGTATCAGTTAAGAAAAAC
>NZ_QSDM01000029.1:0-24083 GCF_003464045.1 Dorea sp. AM58-8
ATCCGAAGAATCAAACTTAAGTGCTTCGTTCGACTTGCATGTGTTAAGCACGCCGCCAGCGTTCATCCTGAGCCAGGATCAAACTCTCGTAAAAAATATTTTCCCTCACACCTCAGTGTGAGTTAAAATCAAGTTTAATTCCGTTCAGGAAAACTACTAGCTTTCCTATCCCGTTATTACTGTTTTAGGTCGACATTAAATGTCTTGTTCTGAATTTTCTCTTAAAGAATCTTCAGGGTTGTTGTCTATTGTTCAGTTATCAAAGTTCTTTGTGTTTGCCGCTCTCAACGAGTCAGCTTAAACATAATATCATGTTTATCAGTGCTTGTCAATAACTTTTTTAAAGTTTTTTATTTTCTTTTTAAAAGCTATCAATTTACATGATATATGTTAAACGGAGAAAGAGGGATTTGAACCCTCGCGCCGGTCACCCGACCTACACCCTTAGCAGGGGCGCCTCTTCAGCCTCTTGAGTATTTCTCCAGCGCTGAATATCATTCAATATAATATTCTTTACGAAAGCGAACTTTCGCAGTGCATGAATTATTATAACTGACATATATTACATTGTCAATACATTTTTTCTTATTTTTTTATCCACTTTTATCCGATATTTTCGTTTATCTTTTTCTGGATTCTATCATGTACTGTTGACGCTATTTCTGTTGTCTTCATGTCTTTATAATCTTCATAATACAACGGCTCCATAAAATGTACCTGTACCGTCACCTGACTGATTGTATTCGTATCAAACGGTTTGAAAGAATCAATCAATGCAACCGGCACAATTGGACACCTTGCTTTGGTTGCAGCCTTAAAACTTCCTCCCTTAAACTCACCGATCACATTACCATTTTTCGATCTGGTTCCTTCCGGAAATATCAAGAAATTCTTACCATTCTTCACATCATTTGCCACATTCATAATTACCTGCATAGACTGTCTGATATCTTCTCTGTCCATCATATATGACTTTGTACATGCAAATGTCTGCTTCAATAATGGAACATTGGCAACTTCTTTCTTCGCTACTACCGCAAATGTATTATCGCAGGCATCTATAATTGCCAGCACATCATACATCCCCTGGTGATTTGGAAAGAACATAAACCCCTCTTCTTTTGGTATGTTTTCTTTTCCATAAGATTCTATCTTAACATTACCACCCTTATTAGCATGAGCAACAATATAGCGGAGTATCTTAAAATGTTCTGCTAATGTATATTTATCCACATGCGTAGCATGCCAGCACAATCTTATCCACATGTATGGCACCAGAATAATATTTCTGAGCACCATCATAATTATTCGTTTCATATTTTACTTTATTAACCTCTCTTATATTCTTCAATAGCTGTCTCATACAGATTATTACCTTCTGCATCTACAACTACGATTACAGGAAAGTCTTTTACTTCCAGCTTTCTGATAGCTTCTGTTCCAAGATCATCGTATGCGATTACTTCTGATTTTTGAATACACTTAGAAAGAAGCGCTCCTGCCCCGCCTACCGCTGCAAAATATATACTTCCATTTCTTACAATTGCATCCAGAACTTCTTTGCTCCTTTTGCCTTTTCCTATCATTGCCCCAAGTCCCAGATCCAGTAACCTAGGTGCATATTTATCCATACGACTGGCTGTAGTAGGCCCTGCTGATCCAATAATTCTGCCTTCTCTTGCTGGTGATGGACCCATATAATAGATCATCTGATTTTTAATATCTAATGGCAGTTTTTCTCCTCTTGTGAGAGTATCATCCATTCTCTTATGTGCAGCATCACGTGCAGTATAGATTATACCATTGATATATACGTAATCTCCTGCTTTCAGATTCTTGATTTCTTCCTTTCTGATCGGCGCCTGAATTATTTTGTTCATAACTACACCTCCCTGATGATATGTCTGTTTACATGACAACAGATATTAATTGCTACCGGAAGTCCTGCAATATGAGTTGGATAGGTATTCACATTGACTGCCAGAGCCGTTGTTGTGCCACCAAGTCCTCCAGGTCCGATACCAAGATTATTAATCTTCTGAAGAATTTCTTCTTCCAAATCTTTTACCCATTCAATCTCTGAATGTGTTCCTACTTCTCTCGTAAGTGCTTCTTTTGCCATTAATGCACATTTTTCAAATGTACCACCGACACCTACTCCAACTACAAGTGGCGGACAGGCATTTGGTCCTGCATCTTTTACTGCTGTCAGTACTGCATTCTTCACTCCTTCGATACCATCTGCCGGCTTCAGCATAAATACACGGCTCATATTTTCACTTCCGAATCCTTTTGGCGCTACTTTTATGCGTACTTTTTCTCCCGGTGCGATAGAATAATGGATAACTGCCGGTGTATTATCTTTCGTATTTTCGCGGATAATCGGATCTTTTACTACCGATTTACGGAGATAGCCTTCTACATATCCCTGACGAACACCTTCATTGACAGCATCTTCCACCGATCCGCCTTCCAGATGTACATCCTGTCCGATTTCAAGAAATACAACTGCCATACCTGTATCCTGGCAGATAGGAATCATATCTTCTCCGGCAATCTGAAGATTCTCCTGAAGTTGATTCAAAATCTGCTTTCCAAGGGGCGACTCTTCTGTTTGAACAGCATTTTTCATTGCCGCTGACATATCTTCTGAAAGAAAATGATTGGCTTCTATACACATTTCTTTTATATTTCTCGTAATTTCACTTACATGAACATTGCGCATAATACTCCTCCTTATCATTTGAATTCATTCCATAATTCATTTCATCTTTCTTATTTTAATGCATGGATGAATCTCTGTCCATTTAATTGCGCTTTTTATTGATAAATATTATACTATTCATATATTTTTATCGTGAATGTAAAGAAGGAGGTATTTTTATGACAACAGATATCAATATGAAGCAATTAAAAGCAGACGCACTCGAGATCTTCTGCAATGGTTTTGCCTGTTCGGAATCCGTTATCTTTTCACTTCGCAAGCATTTTCAGGTAGACATTTCCGACGATGCAATTGCTATGAGTTCAGGTTTTCCATGGGGACTTGGTGGACCAGGATGTCTCTGCGGTGCTGCAGCCGGTGGAACTATGATGATCGGATATTTCTTCGGACGTAAGACTCCAGGCGATCCTAAGGTTAAGAGATGTTTTGATCTGACAGCAGAATTCCACGATGCATTTAAAAATGAATTTGGTGCTACATGCTGCCGCGTACTGACTAAAGGTATGGAAAAACATTCTCAGGAGAGAAAGAATCACTGTATGGAGATGGTATCTTTCACTGTTGAAAAAGTAGCTGACATCATTATTCGTGAATTGGAAAAAGATAAGGCTGATTCATAATTATTATAAGTTATTTCCAAAAAATGGCTGCCACTTAAAGTGGCAGCCATTTTATTAGCTTTTACTCTTCTGAATCTCCAGTCTCTTCTGTTGGTTCTTCAGCTTCTTCAATCTCTTCTTCTTTTCTTACCTTTGCAATGCTTGCAACAGTCACTCCGTCTTTCAGATTAATGAGTTTTACGCCAGATGTGATTCTTCCAAGGATAGAAATACCCTCGCAGAACATACGGATTACAATACCTTCTGTGTTGATGATCATAATCTCGTCATCCTCATTTACTGCCTTAATACCTACAACATTACCTGTCTTTTCTGTAATCTTGTAGCACTTCACACCTTTACCGCCACGATTCTGTGCACTAAAGTCACTGATTAGTGTACGTTTTCCCATACCCTTTTCAGATACGATCAAAAGCTCATTGCCCTGGGTTGCAAGCTGCATACCAATTACTTCATCTGTGTCATCCAGGTTAATACCACGTACACCCATAGAGGTTCTTCCTGTGGTTCTTACATCTGTTTCCGCAAAACGAATACACTGACCAAATTTAGTTGCCAGAATAATTTCCTGATTACCATCTGTAAACTTAACTTCAATCAATTCATCTTCTTCCCGCAATGTAATTGCAGCAAGACCATTCTTACGGATATTAGAGAAATCCGTAACCGGAGTCTTCTTCACCAGACCTTTTGCAGTAGCCATAACAATATACTCACCATCACGATATTCATCAATTGGAATAACTGCACTGATTTTTTCTTCCGGCATCAGTTGAAGAAGATTGATAATTGCTGTTCCTCTGGATGTTCTTGATGCCTCCGGAATCTCATATGCTTTCAGACGGTATGCACGTCCCTTATTGGTAAAGAACATAATATAATGATGAGTATGTGTCATGAATAACTCTTCCACATAATCTTCATCAATGGTCTGCATTCCTTTGATTCCCTTACCACCACGATTCTGTGCTTTGAATGTGTCATTAGACATTCTCTTGATATATCCCATTTTTGTCATAGTAATTACTACATCCTCTTTTGGAATCAGATCTTCCATGGAAATATCATATTCATCAAATCCTATAGATGTTCTTCTCTCATCACCATATTTATCACGGATCAGAATAATTTCTTCTTTAATTACACCAAGAAGAAGCTTCTTATCTGCAAGTATTGCTTTTAAATGTTTAATCTTTTCCATCAGCTCTTTGTACTCATTCTCGATTTTCTCTCTTTCCAAACCGGTAAGAGCACGCAGACGCATATCCACAATAGCCTGAGCCTGTACATCAGACAGATTAAACTGTTTGATCAATTCTGCCTTGGCAGCCTGCACATTTGCAGAGCTTCTGATAATACGAATGACTTCATCAATATGATCCAGTGCAATCAATAATCCCTGTAAAATATGAGCACGCTCTTCTGCTTTATTTAATTCATACTTCGTTCTTCTGGTTACGACTTCTTCCTGATGCTGAAGATAATATGTCAGCATGTCCAGAATATTCATAACCTTCGGCTGGTTATTGACCAGTGCCAGCATGATCACGCCATAAGTATCCTGTAACTGTGTATGTTTGTATAGCTGGTTTAAGATAACATTTGGATTCACATCTCTTCTGAGTTCAATACAGATTCTCATACCTTCTCGGCTGGACTGGTCGCTCAGATCAGTAATTCCATCAATTCTCTTATCTCTTACCATCTCTGCAATCTTCTCAATAAGGCGTGCTTTATTAACCATATATGGAAGTTCTGTTACCACAATACGGTTCTTGCCATTTGCCATCGGCTCGATATTAGTCACTGCACGCACACGAATCTTACCACGTCCGGTACGATATGCTTCCTCTATACCGCGAGTACCAAGGATCATAGCACCTGTCGGAAAATCAGGTCCTTTGATAATATTCAAAATTTCTTCAATTGCTGTCTCATCTTTATCCTCAATCTGGTCATCGATAATTTTAACAACTGCATTGATAACTTCACGCAGATTATGCGGTGGAATGTTGGTTGCCATACCTACTGCAATACCAGAAGTACCATTTACGAGAAGATTAGGAAATCTTGACGGAAGAACAACCGGTTCCTTTTCCGTCTCATCAAAGTTCGGCATAAAGTCAACCGTATCTTTGTTGATATCCGCTGTCAGTTCCATAGAAATCTTACTCAGACGAGCTTCGGTATATCGCATAGCAGCTGCACCGTCACCGTCTACAGAACCGAAGTTACCATGTCCATCAACTAATGGATATCTGGTAGACCATTCCTGTGCCATATTTACCAATGCGCCATAAATAGAACTGTCACCGTGCGGATGATATTTACCCATAGTATCTCCGACAATACGTGCACTCTTTCTGTGCGGTTTGTCGGGCCCGTTATTCAACTCAATCATTGAATACAGAATTCTTCGCTGAACCGGCTTCAATCCATCTCTTACATCCGGCAGTGCACGAGAAGCAATAACACTCATAGCATAGTCGATATAAGAAGTCTCCATTGTTTTTTTCAGGTCCACCTCATGAACCTTATCAAAAATATTGTCTTCCATAGCTCCTCCTAGATATCAAGGTTTTGTACATATTTTGCATTTTCTTCGATAAACTCACGACGCGGCTCTACTTTATCGCCCATCAGTGTGGTAAATGTAAGATCCAGCTCCGAAGCTGTCTCATCATCCATTGTTACCCGAAGAAGTACACGGTGCTCCGGATCCATGGTTGTATCCCAAAGCTGTTCTGCATCCATTTCTCCCAGTCCTTTATATCTCTGAATCTTATTATTCGTGTCTCGCCCTACTTCCTGAAGAATCGAATCCAGTTCTTCATCGCTGTATGCATACCAGATTTTTTTATTCTTCTCCAATTTATAGAGCGGTGGCTGTGCCAGATATACATACCCCTGCTTAATCAGTTCCGGCATGAATCTGTAAAGGAATGTCAGAAGCAATGTACTGATATGTGCTCCATCCACATCGGCATCCGTCATGATAATAATCTTGTGATAACGTAATTTACTAATATCAAAGTCATCATGGATACCCGTTCCAAATGCTGTGATCATCGCTTTAATCTCAGCATTGCCATAAATGCGGTCAAGTCTTGCTTTTTCAACATTCAGGATTTTACCTCTAAGTGGAAGAATTGCCTGTGTTGCTCTGTTACGTGCGGTCTTCGCAGATCCTCCCGCGGAATCTCCCTCTACAATGTAAATCTCACAATTTTCCGGATTCTTATCAGAACAGTCTGCAAGCTTGCCCGGAAGAGACATACCATCCAGTGCAGACTTTCTTCTTGTAAGTTCTCTTGCTTTTCTCGCAGCCTCTCTCGCTCTCTGAGCAAGCACAGACTTCTCGATCGTCTGCTTTGCAATCATCGGATTCTGCTCCAGATAGATTTCAAGCTGTTTGCTTACAACACTGTCAACTGCTCCTCTGGCCTCACTGTTGCCTAACTTCTGCTTAGTCTGTCCCTCAAACTGAGGCTCCTCAATCTTAACACTGACAATGGCTGTCAATCCTTCCCTGATATCTTCACCTGAAAGATTAGGTTCACTGTCTTTTAATAATTTATTCTTTCTTGCATAATCATTAAATGTCTTTGTAAGCGCATTGCGGAATCCCATAATATGAGTACCGCCTTCCGGAGTCGTAATATTATTTACAAATCCATAAGTCGTCTCATTATAGGAATCATTATGTTGCATGGCAACTTCAACCTGAACGTTATTTACCATACCTTCACAGTAAATAACATCTTCATATAATGCTTCTTTACTCTTATTCAGATAAGTAACAAATTCTTTAATTCCGCCTTCATAGTGGAATGTACGCTCTATCAGTTCTTCTTCTCTCTCATCTCTGAGGACAATCTTCAAGCCTTTGGTCAGGAACGCCATCTCACGGAAACGCTGTTTCAAAATGTTATAATCAAATACAGTCTCTTCAAAAATGGTATCATCTGGCATAAATGTTACCTTCGTACCGGTCTTTCCTTCTTCACATTCACCTACGACTTCAGTTTATACACAACCTTGCCTCGTTCATAGCGCTGCTTGTATACTTTTCCGTCATGGCAGATTTCAACTTCCAGCCAGTTAGACAATGCATTAACTACAGATGCACCTACTCCATGAAGACCTCCGGATACCTTGTAGCCTCCACCGCCGAATTTACCTCCTGCATGAAGAACAGTAAATACTACTTCTACCGCCGGAAGACCTGATTTATGATTGATACCCACTGGAATTCCACGCCCATTATCAATTACTGTAACTGAATTGTCTTTATTCACTGTGACCTGGATCTCTGTGCAGAATCCTGCAAGAGCCTCATCCACAGAGTTGTCGACGATCTCATATACCAGATGATGGAGACCTCTGGAAGAAGTGCTGCCGATATACATACCGGGTCTCTTTCTTACAGCTTCCAGACCTTCCAGAATCTGGATTTCATCTGCGCCATATTCGTGCTGTACCTTCTCTGTACTCATAGTATCCTCCTAGTTTTCATTTCTTACCTGTCCCTCATGGACATAGAATATTTTATTTATAGAAAAACGATGATTTACAAATTCATCCACACCTGTACAGGTAATCAATGTCTGTATATCATCTATACTATCTAATAAATAGTTTTGCCTGTGTTTATCAAGTTCAGACAACACATCATCAAGCAGAAGAACCGGTTTGTCTTTGGTAAGCATCTTCACCAGTTCTATCTCAGATAACTTTAGCGAAAGAGCTGCTGTTCTCTGCTGTCCCTGTGATCCGAATTTACGGATATCAATTCCATCTACCTGAAAGCAGATGTCATCACGATGCGGTCCTGATGTCGTGCTCATCATTCTCAGATCACGTTCTCTGTTTCTCTGGATCACATCCTCCAATGACTGTCCGCCTGTATTTGGCTCATAGATCACTTCAATCTGTTCCTGATTACCTGTCAGTTTTTTATGAATCTCAGAAATAATCTCGTTGATATCGGACACAAACTTTTTTCTTGCCTGAATCACTTTTTCGCCGTACTCGATTAACTGTATATCCCAGATATCCAGTGTATCTTTTAAACCACTATTAAAACTGATGTCTTTCAGCAGCTTATTTCTCTGATTTATAATACGATTATAATTGCCGAGATCATTCAGATAGACTTTATCTAATTGCGAAAGTTCAAGATCTATAAATCTTCTTCTCTCTGCTGGACCATTTTTTATAATATTCAGATCCTCTGGTGAGAAAAATACGACATTCAGAATACCGAATAATTCACTTGCTTTCTTGATAGGTATCCGATTAATGGCAATACCTTTTGCTTTATTCTTCTTCAGATGCATATCAATCTGATAGGTAATGCCCCTCTTCTCTACTTTTACTTCTATGTGTGATTCATCTTTTCCAAACTGGATCATATCTTTATCTTTGGTACCTCTGTGCGACTTGGTCGTGCCGCACAGATACAGGGATTCCAGTATATTGGTCTTTCCCTGTGCATTATCACCATAGAAAATATTCGTCTGTTCACTTAATTCCAGATTTAAAAGATCATAGTTGCGAAAATTTTTTAATTTCAAAGAATTAATCTTCAATTTTGATTTCTTCTCCATCAAATTCCACAACGTCTCCGTTGTATAATTTCTTACCTCTTCTGGTATCTACTTCGCCATTCACTTTTACCAGACCATCCTGGATTACATCTTTTGCCTCTGCTCCGGTCTCTACCAGACCTGCAGCCTTCAGTGCCTGACCAAGCTTTATAAATTCATCTTTTAATTTGATAATTTCCATACTTACACCTGTCCTAAATTGAATTAAAGTTAACCGGCAGAATCAGATAAATATAACTTTCCGTTTCATCTTTGATAAAACAAGGGGCTTTTGCATTCATAAGATAAAGTTCTACTTCTTCATCATCGATAACACGCAGTGCATCGATTAAGAATTTAGGATTAAATCCGATCAGAAGATCTTTACCTTCCTTGGTAATGAATATTTCTTCATTCATAGAGCCAAGCTGGGATTTAATTTTAAGTTCCATGATTTCATCACCGATATTAATGATAATTGGCTTTTTATCTCCTTCTTTGATGAGCAGTGTCGCTCTGTCTATACAGTTCAGTAATTCTTTTTTATTGATTCTTACCTTTGTCTCGTAATCGCTTGAAAGCATCTGATCAATTCGGAAATATTCACCTTCAATCAGACGTGATACTACTACCGTCCGGTCAAATTCAAATACTATATGATTCTCAGTAAAGTAAATACATACTTCTTTGTCTGCTTCTCCGGAAAGAATCTTACTGATTTCAATCAATGTCTTACCAGGAACTATAATCTTTTTATGGTCATATTCTTCTTTCAATTCAAGCTTGCGAATGGAAATTCTGTGACCATCGAGAGATACGACACGAAGCGTATTCTGGTTAATCTCGAACAGCTCCCCAGTCATTACTTTATTACTTTCATTATCTGCAATAGAGAAAATGGTCTGTCTGATGACCTCTTTTAATGTGTACTGCGAAATACTAATTGTAGTGTCCTTTTCGATAATAGGAAGATAACTGAACTCATCCCCTGGTTTGCAGGAAATATTAAAGTTCGCTTTCTCACATGTAATAGTAGCCTGAAGATTCTCATCTGTTTCTATTACTACATCGTTATCCGGAAGTTTTCTTACGATCTCGGAAAAGATTCTCGCATCAATCGCGATCATACCGTGTTCAATGATCTCTCCTTCTACCTCCGTCTGAATGCCAAGTTCCATATCATTAGCTGTCAGCTTAATTACATCAAGTGTTGCGTCTATCAGGACACATTCCAGAATAGGCATTGTAGTTTTGGAAGGAACGGCCTTTGATACGGTACTTACTCCCTTCGCAAGATTAGCTTTACTGCAGACTATTTTCATGTGTATAACTCCTTTCGAAAAAATGGTGGGCAAAAATGCTATATATAAATATATGATTTCCGTAGTCTTAGTAGTAGGGGATGTGGATATGTGGAAAACCACTGCAATCCCCTGAAAAATCAAAGAAAATCGATGCTGATAAGCTTGATGAAAACGAAATTATAATCTGTGGATGAAATGATGAAAACTTTTTTAGAAACAATTTGTAAAAGTTATGATAAAGTTATCCACCATTATCCACATAGTTATCATCGAATTGTGCACATCTTAAACAGGATTGATTTTTTTCTTTATAATATCAATCGTATTAGCAAGCTGTTCATTTTCTTCGACATCGTGTTCTATCTTTTCTACGCCGTGCTTAATGGTAGAATGATTCTTACCTCCAAGCAGGATACCAATGGACTTAAGTGGTACATCGGTCATCTTACGGCAGAGATACATGACGATCTGACGAGGTACTGCAATCTCAGCAGGTCTTTTATTACTTTTCAGATCGGCAATGGATACACCAAAATGATCGGAAACGATATCCATGATCAGTTCCGGTGTAACTGTTTTATTATCGTCTGGTGAAAGGATATCCTTCATGGCCTCTGCAGCAAGGTTAATATCGATCGGTCTGCCATTGCCTTCCAGACGGTAGAGTGCAATTAATTTATTCAGTGAACCTTCCAGCTCACGGATATTATTCTTAACGTTCTGAGCAATATACTGAAGTACATCATCAGGAATATGATAGATTTCCAGATGTTCTAATTCAATCTTCTTCTGCAGAATAGCCATACGTGTCTCATAATCAGGTGCAGACATATCGGCTATCAGTCCCCACTCAAAACGAGTACGCAGTCTCGCTTCCAGTGTCTCAATGTCCTTTGGAGGGCGGTCACTGGAGATAATGATCTGCTTACCGGCAGTGTGCAGGTGATTGAAAGTATGGAAAAATTCTTCCTGAGTACTTTCCTTTCCTATAAGAAACTGAATATCATCGATCAGAAGTACATCGGTATTACGATATTTTTCTCGAAAATCCGACATTGAGGACTCACGTCCATTCTTCAGAGCATGGATCAGTTCATTTGTAAATGTCTCACTGGTTACGTACACGACTTTTTTCTTAGGACTGAAATCCAGAATAAAGTGTGCGATCGAATGCATCAGATGCGTCTTGCCAAGTCCTACTCCTCCATATAAGAAGAGAGGGTTGTATACTTCACCAGGTGATTCGGCTACAGCCAGAGATGCAGCATGTGCAAAGTTATTATTATTACCTACAATAAATGTGTCGAATGTATATCTTGGGTTAAGACCCGCTTTCTCTGCAGCAGTCTTCGTCTTTCTCTTATCTGTGCTGGCAGAGGACATCTTCTTAAGTTCTTCTATCCGCTCATCATCCTCAGAAAGAAAAACAACCTCATATTCAATACCTGTAATCTCAGCGATACAGACCTTCAGCGGAAGAGAATACTTCTTCTCGATGTAATCCACGCTGGCAGCCTTGTCCACGAGCAGATAAACGGTATTGTCTACAACGTTGTATACCTTAAGAGGCTGAATCCAGGTTGAGAAAGAAATGTGGGATAATTCGTGTTCAACACGCAGATGCTCGATAATTTCATTCCATTTTTCTTCCACAACATTCATCAATTTAATCTCCTAATCTATTTTATCGCATAAAAAACCACTTTCCATTATTCTACATCAAAATGCTTATGATGGCAATGAAAAAGATGGAATAGGGAAAAGAAATATAGTCCATCTACTTGACTTAATTCGTATTATCTAATATAATTAAACACGATGTCTTTTGAAACAAACGAACAAATATTGAGAACAACTTTATAGATAGAATAAGGGAGGTGGATATCAATGAAAATGACATTCCAGCCAAAGAAAAGACAGAGATCAAAAGTTCATGGCTTCAGAGCAAGAATGAGCAGCGCAGGTGGAAGAAAAGTACTTGCAAGCAGAAGAGCAAAAGGAAGAAAGAAATTATCAGCTTAGGTCGCATCTATTGTGACCTTTTCTTCTATAATAAAACAGGAGAAATACAATGAATTTTTCTGAATCGCTGAAAAAAAATACAGACTTTAGAAAAGTATATCATGGCGGACATTCCAAAGCGAACAAATATCTGGTTATATATATAAGAAAGAATGGCACAGATAAGAATCGTGTTGGGATATCTGTCAGCAAAAAAGTAGGAAACAGTATCGTAAGACATCGCTTAACAAGATTAATTAGAGAAAGTTATCGATTAAATGAAGAAAAAGTCGCACGTGGTTATGATATGGTCGTTATAGCAAGAAGTGCAGCAAAGGGAAAGAATTATCATGATATTGAATCAGCATTTCTTCATCTTGGAAGTCTTCATGGAATAATCGAGTCGTAATGGAGTGGCATACATTTGAAAAAGATTTTGATAAAAATGGTTCGGTTTTATCAGAAATATTTATCTTCGGCCAAGGGATATTCAAGCTGTAAGTATTATCCTACCTGTTCGCGTTATGCAGTGGAAGCAATTGAAAGGTTTGGTGCTTTGAAGGGAACAGGACTGGCTATTTGGAGAGTTTTGAGGTGCAATCCATTCTCGCAGGGAGGATATGATCCGGTTCCACCGGAAAAAGACAAGCATATCCGCTACTACAAACGGAGGAATTGAATATGGGTACTTTGTTATCAGCAGCAAACTGGCCTATTGTCGGACAGATTGCGATATTACTGGGTAAAGTAATGAATGTCATTTATAATACCCTGGACAATGTATTACCAACCGATCATGGTCTGGTTGGATGGTCAATCATTATTTACACGATTCTGGTATATACATTGATGCTGCCGCTGACAGTCAATCAGCAGAAGACATCAAGAATGACAGCTCTGATGAATCCTGAGATTAAGGCAATTCAGAAGAAATATCAGAACAAGAAGGATCAGGCTTCTATGATGAAGCAGCAGGAAGAGATTCAGCAGGTATATGACAAATATGGCACTTCCATGATGGGAGGATGTCTTCCATTATTGATCCAGATGCCTCTTTTGTTTGCGTTGTATCCTGTTATATATGATATGTCTAATTACGTGCCAGCTATTGCAAAAGCATCAGATAATGTGCAGAGATTCTTTACACTGCCGAATTTGTCTATGTCACCAATAGCAATGATCAAGGCAAGAGATACATTTGATGTAGCACCGGCACTTGTAGTTATTACATGTATTTTACTTCCAATTATATCTGCTGCAACTCAGTATGGAAGTATCAAACTGTCACAGGCTATTTCAGGAGTTAAAAATAATTCAGATAAGAATGATCCGATGAATTCTACTATGAAGACTATGAACATGACAATGCCGTTATTCTCACTGTTCATGGTATTTACATTGTCATCTGGTATCGGTATTTACTGGATTATCAGTGCGGTTGTAAGATGTACACAGCAGTTCTTTATCAATAAGCATCTGCAGAAAATCTCACCGGAAGAAATGGTAGAAAAAAACCGTGAGAAGGCTGAGAAGAAGCGTGAAAAACGTGGAGAAAAGGCTGAAAAGATCAATGCCATGGCTCAGGCCAATACTAAGAGTCTTTCATCTTCTGCTCAGAAGGATGTGTCTTCTTCTGAGAAGAATGCAAAGCTTAAAGAAGCAGAGGAAAAAAGAAGCCATGCAAAAGCAGGAAGCCTTTCTGCTAAGGCAAATATGGTAAAAGACTTTAACGATAATAAAAAGAAATAGTTTGGCTATGGGAGGTTGAACGCAATGGAAGAAATCACAGTATCTGCGAAAACACTGGATGACGCCATTACAGAAGCATTGATTCAGTTAGGTGTTACAAGTGATCAGCTTGAATATGATGTAATAGAAAAAGGAAATGCCGGATTCCTTGGTATTGGAAGAAAGCAGGCAGTTATCAAAGCAAGACGAAAAGTTGAAAAGAAAGTGAATGATGAACCAGTCATCGACTTTTCTGATGCTGTTAAGGAAGTTATGAAAGATTCTAAATCTGATAACTACCACAAGCACAACAACAGAGATAACAAGAAAAAGAAAGATAACCGCAAAAAAGAGAATTATCATAAGAATAACAAGAACGTGACAGCTTCTGAAAAAACTGAGAAAGTAAAAGAAGAAACTGTTAAAACTGAAAAGAAAGAAAAGAATGATAAGCCTCATAAGCCGGTACAGGAGAGAAAGGAAATCGAACTTGCTAAGGTTGAAGATATTACGGTTAAGACCTGTGAAGAGTTTCTGACAAATGTACTGAAAGCTATGGATATGGAAGTTGAGATAAAGACTTCTATCGACGAGGAAGGTGCTCTGTGTATTGAAATGAACGGAGACAATATGGGTATTCTGATTGGTAAGAGAGGACAGACTCTTGATTCACTTCAGTATTTGACTAACCGAGTGGCTAACAAGGCACAGGATGGTTATGTACGAGTAAAACTCGATACAGAGGATTACAGAAGAAGAAGAAAAGAGACATTGGAGAACCTTGCCAAGAACATTGCTCACAAGGTAAAGAGAACCAGAAGATCGGTATCTCTGGAGCCAATGAATCCATATGAGAGAAGAATCATCACTCTGCATTGCAGGGAGACAGAAGTGTTACAACTCACAGTGAAGGTGAAGAGCCATACCGTAGAGTAGTGGTTACACTTGTAAGAAAATAGTATTTCGTATAAGATAGTAAGTAGGGGCGTCAAAACTCCTACTTACTCTTTTTTATTATCAGGAGGTATATCGTGCTTTATAATGACACGCAGACGATAGCAGCAATATCTACAGCTGTTACTGAATCAGGAATTGGAATTGTAAGAATCAGTGGTGAACAGGCAATTGAGATAGCAGATCGTATATATAGAGGAAAAAATGGAAAAAAACTAGCGGACCAGAAGACGCATACGATCCATTATGGCTATATCGCAGATGGTGAAGATATGATTGATGAAGTGCTGGTTCTTATTATGAAAGGACCGCATAGCTATACCGGAGAAAATACGGTAGAAATTGACTGTCATGGTGGCGTATTTGTAGTGCGAAAGATCCTTGAAACGGTAATTAAGCATGGAGCAAGACCAGCAGAACCTGGTGAATTTACTAAGAGAGCATTTCTGAATGGCCGGATTGATCTGTCTCAGGCAGAGGCAGTTATTGATATAATTCAGTCGAAAAATGAATATGCTTTGAAGAGTTCCGTTGGTCAGTTAAAGGGGAATGTTAAGCAGAAGATTGTAGATATCAGAGAAAAGGTATTGTATCATACTGCATTTATAGAGACAGCGCTTGATGATCCGGAGCACATCAGTGTAGACGGGTATGGCGAGACACTTCGTGGTGTAATAGAACCTTTGATAAAGGAGATTCAAAAGTTGATAGATTCTTCGGACGATGGGCGTATTATTAAAGAGGGTATTAATACGGTAATTGTAGGTAAGCCCAATGCAGGTAAATCTTCTCTGCTTAATGCATTGCTTGGAGAGGATCGTGCAATTGTAACTGATATTGCCGGAACAACCAGAGATATTTTGCAGGAAAATATCAGCCTGCAGGGTGTATCGTTGAATATTATGGATACAGCCGGCATCCGTGATACGGCAGATATCATAGAAGAAATTGGCGTAAAAAAAGCAATCAGCCACGCAAAAGAAGCAGATCTGATCATCTATGTGATTGATTCTTCGGCGCCGTTGGATCAGAATGATTATGATATTTTAAAACTTTTGAAGGATAAAAAGTCAATCATATTACTAAATAAATCAGATCTGGAGATGCAGGTTAAGAAAAAGGAAATTATGGATGCATATCTGGGAGAGAATAAGGAAGAAAAGAAATTTGATATTCCGATGATTGAAATATCTGCTAAAGAAAATATTGGGATTGATATATTAGAAAATACGCTTAAAGATATGTTTTATCATGGGAATATATCTTTTAATTCGGAAGTTTATATTACCAATGTGCGCCATAAGACGGCATTGCAGAATGCATTGCAGAGTCTGAAAAATGTAATTCAAAGTATTGATATGCAGATGCCAGAGGATTTCTATTCAATCGATCTGATGGATGCATACGAGACACTTGGAAGTATTACTGGAGAAACGATAGGAGAAGATTTGGTCAATGAAATTTTCAGCAAATTCTGTATGGGAAAATAAAGATAAATATGATGTAGTAGTAATAGGTGCAGGACACGCAGGATGTGAAGCTGCTCTTGCCTGTGCCAGACTTGGGTTTCAGACAGTTGTATTTACGGTCAGCGTAGACAGCATTGCATTGATGCCATGTAATCCAAATATCGGCGGAAGTTCGAAGGGACATCTGGTAAGAGAACTGGATGCACTTGGAGGTGAAATGGGTAAGGTGATTGACCGTACGTTTATACAGTCCAAGATGCTTAATAAGTCAAAAGGTCCTGCTGTTCATTCGCTTCGTGCACAGGCGGATAAAGCCAATTACAGCAGAACCATGCGCCGTGTATTGGAGAATCAGGAGCGTCTGGATATCAGACAGCAGGAGGTTGTCCGCATACTGACTGAAGATAATCAGGTAACAGGTGTTCAGACTTATTCTGGCGTGGTTTATAGATGCAGAGCGGTCATTTTGTGTACCGGAACTTATCTGAAGGCAAGGTGCATCTATGGCGATGTAAGTTCTCATACGGGTCCGAATGGTCTGCAGGCAGCGAATTATCTTACAGACTGTCTGAAAGATGAACTTGGTATTAAAATGTATCGTTTTAAAACCGGAACACCTGCGCGAGTGGATAAGAATTCGATAGATTTCAGTAAGATGGAAGAACAGTTTGGTGATGAGAGAGTTGTGCCATTTTCATTTACAACAAATCCGGATGATGTGCAGATTGACCAGGCATCCTGTTGGTTGACATATACTAACGAAGAAACACATAGAATCATCAGAGATAATCTTGATAGATCACCGCTTTATTCGGGAATGATCGAAGGAACAGGACCGAGATATTGCCCATCGATTGAGGACAAAGTAGTAAAATTTGCGGATAAAAAGAGACATCAGGTATTTATTGAGCCTGAGGGACTTGAAACAAATGAAATGTATATCGGCGGTATGTCAAGTTCACTGCCGGAAGATGTTCAGTATGAGATGTACCGCAGTGTGCCAGGGTTAGAACATGTGAAAATTGTCAGAAATGCATATGCAATTGAGTATGATTGTATTGATGCCAGACAGCTGAAGCCAACACTGGAATTTCGCAATATCAGCGGATTGTTCAGCGGAGGACAGTTTAATGGAAGTTCGGGATACGAAGAGGCTGCTGCACAGGGATTGATTGCAGGTATTAATACTGCGAGAAAACTGCAGGGAAAAGATGGGATTATTCTGGATCGTTCAGAAGCTTATATTGGTGTTTTGATTGATGATCTTGTTACTAAAGAAAGTCATGAACCTTATCGCATGATGACGTCCAGAGCAGAATATCGGCTTCTTCTTCGTCAGGACAATGCAGATCAACGTTTGACGAAAATTGGTCATGAAATTGGTCTCATTTCTGATGAGCGATACAATCGATTACTTATGAAAATAAGATGCATCAATGAAGAAGTTGAACGTGTTTCACATGTACATGTTGGAACAAGTGATAATGTACAGGATTTACTGAAGAGATATGAAAGTACACCGCTTAATTCAGGTATATCATTAACAGAGCTGATTCGACGTCCGGAATTATCATATCAGGCATTAGCACCGATAGATAGAGGCAGACCGGAATTTCCAGCAGATTTGAAAGAAGAAATTGAAAATCAGATAGATATCAACATTAAGTATGATGGTTACATCAAAAGACAGCTTAGACAGGTAGAACAGTTTAAGAAGATGGAAAAGAAAAAAATTCCAGAGGATATTGATTATGATGCAATTCAGAGTCTTCGTATAGAAGCAATTCAAAAGTTGAAGGAATACAGACCGGTATCAATTGGACAGGCTTCCAGAATATCAGGAGTATCTCCTGCTGATATATCTGTATTACTTATATATTTGGGAGGAAAATAGTACATGGTGATTAGTCCAAGATTTTTAAATATGATGACTCAGCTTAATATATCATTGAGTGAAAAACAATTAGAACAATTCGATAAGTATTATCAGCTTTTGGTTGAATGGAATAAGGTTATGAATCTTACAGGTATTACAGAGTATGATGAGGTGTTTTGTAAGCATTTTGCAGACAGTTTATCCATTACAAAAGCTAATGATATGAAAAGAATTGAATCGGTGATTGATATTGGTACAGGAGCTGGTTTTCCTGGATTACCACTTAAGATTGCTTTTCCTCATTTAAAAGTTACATTGTTAGATTCATTGAATAAGAGAATAAAATTTTTGAACACTGTTATTAATGAATTAGAGCTGGAAGATATTACAACGATTCATGGAAGAGCAGAAGATTTTGCCAGAAATGAGGAATATCGAGAAGAGTATGATATGGTTGTATCAAGAGCAGTAGCTAATCTGGCTGTTTTGTCTGAGTATTGTATTCCGTATGTAAAAGTGGATGGATACTTTATACCATACAAATCAGGTGAGATTGAGGATGAACTCAATGAGAGCAAGAAGGCTATTAAAATTTTGGGTGGTAAGACACAAAAAGTAGTTCAGTTTGAACTTCCTGATACAGATATAGCAAGATCATTAGTTATAATAAAAAAAGAAAAGAATACAGGTATGAAATATCCTAGAAAATCAGGTATACCTTCAAGAAAGCCTTTGCATTAGTGCAAAGGCTTTTGATTACTTATGAGTAAGTCCACATTTTGTTAACATCATATAATACTTGTTAAGAAGTTTTAAAAGATAGTAAATATAGAAAAATAGTAATAGAATGTTTCACGTGACATTCTATTACTATTTTGATATGTATTTGATGTTGGGACTCTGGCATCATGCATTTTACAGTAATGATTTCCTATTTTGGATTAATACAATACAATTATAAGAAAATAGGTTGAAAGTACCTAGGTGAATAATGAATTCGATTTTTAAATGTTTCACGTGAAACATTTGAAAAAGTTAAATTATTCAATAACAATGCATATAATCGAAATAAAACATTATGTTAATAAAGGAAACTTGCTAAATGTAATGTTTCACGTGAAACATCTATGGAATCCAGCAGTGAAACGTGGTATAATAGTCAAGCATAGAAAGGGGAAATAATATGGGAAGGATAATCGCGATAGCAAATCAAAAGGGTGGCGTAGGTAAAACTACCACGGCTATCAACTTGTCAGCTTGCTTGGCTGAAAAAGGCAAGAAAGTGCTATCAATTGATATGGATCCGCAAGGTAATATGACGAGCGGACTTGGAATTGATAAAGATTCTGTCGAAAAAACAGTATATGATATGATTATAGGACAGGCATCTATTGAAGAAGTTATCTGTAAAGATGCTTTGGAAAATCTGGATGTTATTCCGACTGGGATTGATTTATCGGCAGCCGAAATAGAATTAATTGGCGTGGATGATAAGGAATTTATCATTAGAAATGAAGTGCACAAGGTAAGAGATAATTATGATTTTGTAATTATAGACTGTCCACCTTCATTAAACACGCTGACGATTAATGCAATGACAACAGCTGACAGTGTGATTGTGCCAATCCAGTGTGAATATTATGCATTGGAAGGATTAAGTCAGCTTATGCACACGATTGAACTGGTTAAGGAAAGACTGAATCCTGATCTGGAGATGGAAGGCGTCGTATTTACAATGTATGATGCACGTACAAATCTATCACTTCAGGTTGTAGAAAATGTAAAGGATAACTTGAATCAGAGTATTTATAAAACAATTATTCCCAGAAATATACGTCTTGCAGAAGCACCTAGTTATGGAATGCCTATTAACATGTATGATACAAAGTCTACAGGTGCTGAAAGTTATAGAATGTTAGCGGACGAAGTGATTGATAAATAAGGATTGGGAGGGGAATAATATGGCAGTAAAGAGAAAAGGACTTGGAAAAGGACTGGACAGCCTGATTCCTGAAAATAAATCGGTAAAACCTGCTGCAAAATCGGAAAAAGCAGAAGAACCTGTCAAAACCGGCGAACAAATGTTAAAAATAAACCAGGTTGAACCAAATAGAGAACAGCCGAGGAAGCATTTTGAAGAAGACGCATTGTTGGAACTGGCTGATTCTATCAAACAGTATGGTGTATTGCAGCCACTGTTGGTAAGAAAAAGAAAAGATTATTATGAAATTATTGCAGGTGAAAGACGGTGGCGCGCAGCAAAGCTTGCCGGTGTCAAAGAAGTTCCGGTTATTATTAAGGAATATACGGAACAGCAGGCAGTGGAAATTGCTTTGATTGAGAACATTCAGAGAGAAAATCTAAATCCAATTGAAGAAGCAATGGCATTTAAAAAATTGCTGACAGAATTTAACCTGAAACAGGATGAAGTGGCGGAGCGCGTGTCAAAGAGTCGTACAGCTGTTACAAACTCTATGAGACTTCTGAAGCTGGGAGAAAAGGTTCAGCAGATGATTATTGACGATATGATCACTACCGGACACGCAAGAGCATTACTTGCAATTGATGACGAAGAACAGCAGTATCTGCTTGCTACAAAGATTTTTGATGAAAAATTAAGTGTACGTGAAACAGAAAAACTTATAAAATCATTGAAAAATCCTAAGAAACAGGTTAAAGTAGTCAAAACTGTAGAAAATGCATTTGTCTATGATGACCTGGCAGAAAAAATGAAACGGGTACTTGGAACTAAAGTTAGTATATCACCAAAGGGGAATGGAAAAGGAAAGATAGAAATTGAATATTACTCAGATGATGAACTTGAGCGCATGTTTGAGATGATTACATCTGTACAAAAAGGAGAATAATATATGGAAAGCAAGATTTTAGCGAAGCTTGGAATCGATCCTGCATTTATATTCTTATTTATGCTGATATTGATCGTAGTGCTGTTCGTACTGTATGTGAATGTCAGTCTGAAATATGACAGACTGAAAAACAGTTATGCATCGTTTATGCGGGGGAAAGATGGTAAGAATCTAGAAGAAAGTATTCTTACAAAGTTCTCGGAACTGGATGGAATTGCTAAGATTATTAAACAGAATCGTGCTGATGTGAAAGAAATGTACCGCAGGACTGAACATTGTATTCAAAAATGCGGAATTGTCAAGTATGACGCTTTTAATGAAATGGGAGGAAAACTCAGTTTTGCTCTGGCACTTCTGGACAGTGATAATACCGGATGGATCATGAATGCGATGCACAGCCGTGAGGGATGTTACACTTATGTGAAGGAAATTCTGAAGGGTGAAAGCTATGTAGAACTCTCAGAAGAGGAAGCAGAAGCACTGGATCGAGCAATTTACAGTGAAGATATATGAGCAGTGAGTCTGAATCAGCTTCAGAAGAAAATGAAGCAAAAACAATTCGGAAAGAGCAGCCGAGAAAGGCAGCTAAAAAAGATGTAAGAAAAGATACAAGTAAAGAAATAAAAAAAGCAAGAAGATAAAGGAAAGGGAGAAAGAAAATGCTTGATATTAAATTTGTAAGATCAAATCCTGATGTAGTAAAGGAAAACATTAAAAAGAAATTTCAGGATGAAAAATTACCACTGGTTGACGAGGTATTAGAGTTAGACCAGAGGAATAGAGATATTAAAGGAGAAGTAGAAGCTCTTCGTGCTAATAAGAATAAGATTTCCAAGCAGATTGGTGCATGCATGGCTCAGGGTAAGAGAGAAGAAGCAGAGGTACTGAAACAGGAAGTTCAGAAGAGTGCAGCAAGAATTGAAGAATTATCCGCAGAAGAAAAAGAAGTAGAAGAAAAACTTAAGAAGAACATGATGATTATTCCGAATATCATCGATCCGTCTGTACCGATCGGTAAAGATGACAGCGAAAATGTAGAGATTGAAAAATTTGGTGAGCCAGTTGTTCCGGACTTTGAGATTCCATATCACACAGAGATCATGGAAAGTTTTGATGGTATTGATCTGGAAGCTGCTGGAAAAGTTGCAGGTAATGGGTTCTATTACCTGATGGGAGACATTGCGAGACTGCATTCAGCAGTAATCAGTTATGCACGTGACTTTATGATCGACAGAGGATTTACTTATTGTGTACCTCCATTTATGATCAGAAGCAATGTAGTAACAGGCGTTATGAGCTTCGCTGAGATGGATGCTATGATGTATAAGATTGAGGGAGAAGACCTGTATCTGATCGGAACAAGTGAGCATTCTATGATCGGTAAATTTATCGACACCATGTTGGATGAGGGAGAACTTCCAAAGACACTGACCAGCTATTCACCATGTTTCCGTAAAGAAAAAGGTGCTCACGGTATTGAAGAACGAGGTGTATACAGAATCCATCAGTTTGAAAAACAGGAAATGATTGTTGTATGTAAACCGGAAGAGAGCAAGAAATGGTATGATGTACTCTGGAAAAATACAGTAGATCTCTTCCGCTCACTGGATATTCCGGTGCGTACGTTGGAATGCTGCTCTGGCGATCTTGCTGATTTGAAAGTAAAATCTTGTGACGTAGAGGCATGGTCTCCAAGACAGAAGAAGTACTTTGAAGTAGGAAGCTGCTCTAACCTTGGTGATGCACAGGCAAGAAGACTTGGCATCCGTGTAAAGGGAACTGATGGTAATAAATATTTTGCTCATACATTGAATAACACAGTAGTTGCACCACCGAGAATGCTGATTGCATTTTTGGAGAATAACCTTCAGGAAGATGGTTCTGTACGTATCCCTGAAGTACTTCGTCCATACATGGGTGGAAAAGAAAAAATCGAACGTAAATAATTAGACAGGTAAATAATATGCATAAATATCTTAATGCTATTGGGTATGGAGGAATTGCTTCAGAAAAACAGCTCAACAGATTGCTGCAGTATGCTGAAAAGGTATATACACATCATGAGTTAATGGCATTGGATCAGGAAACAGATTACTGCGAATATCGAATGAAAAGTTCGAAGAATATGGGAATCTGTGTCTGTGGTACCATGGATGAAGAAGAACAATTTGAAAGATATTTCTATTATCCATATTTTGAAGGAAGTGGCATTACATCTGTCGCAGATGTGACATTGGAGAGACGAATGGACCGGCATTCATTTGTAGGAATTTATGAAGATGCTAAAGTGGGAGTCAGCCTGATTTTTCATGTACAGAATGCGATAGAATGTATGCTTGCAGATGTGCACAGGAATCATGTGCTGGATCATGTATCTATTACTTTGTCCGGACTTTGTAATGATGGGATGATTTTACTGCCTGTATTTAAGAATCCGGATCAGGAAAAGAGAAGCAGAGAAGAATCAAAAAACAGGATGACACTTCTAACTGCTGCGCGAAATGGTGATCCATCGGCAATCGAGAGCCTTACATTAGATGATCTTGATACTTATACTAAAGTATCAAGAAGATTGGTAAAAGAAGATGTATTTACAATTGTAGATACATATTTTATGCCATGTGGAATTGAGTGTGATCGTTATTCGATTCTTGGTGAAATTCTGAATATAAGAATGGATGAAAATGAAGAAACGGGAGAAGAAATTTATATCCTGAGTCTGAATGTAAATGAAATGAAATTTGATGCCTGCATACCCAAGGCAAATCTGATTGGAGAACCTGCAATCGGCAGAAGGTTCAAAGGAAACATCTGGCTGCAGGGAATGATAAGAATGTAAGAGAAGGGGCTGTCGGTTAATGGCAGTTCTAAACGGGGGAGGCAGATGAATCGAAATGATTCATCTGTCTCCCCTAAATTTTATCTATAAAAAGAGAAAAAGGTGGCTAATA